>SLGK01000156.1 GCA_007123775.1 Anaerolineae bacterium
TTTTTGGGCTTTGCCAACTGGCGGCCGACTACGGCCGTTTACCCCTGCCCACCTTACTCCAACCCGCCCTGCGCCTGGCCCGCGAGGGGCTGCACCTGACCCGCTTCCAGACCGACACCTGCGAACTACTGGCCCCCCTCTACACCCACACCCCCGCCATGCGCCGGATTTTCATGAAAAACGGCCGTCTCATCCAGCCCGAAGACCATTTCCACATTCCCGATCTGGCCGCCACTTTGGCAGAACTGGCGCTAGAAGGGGAATCACTGGTGCGAAACGGCCGTTTGGCCCAAACCATCGTCCATGACCAGCAAACCCGGGGCGGCCTACTCACCGCCACCGACCTGGCCCACTACCAGGTCCACAAGGCCGAACCGATCCGGCTGGCCTACCGGGAGTTCGAGATACTGCTGCCGCCGCCCTGCTCCAGCGGCGGCGTCCTGACCGCCTTCACCTTCAAACTGCTCAACCAGTTCGACGTGCGCCGCCTGACACACGGCTCGGCCCAACACCTCAGCCTTTTGTACGAAGTAATGACCGCCACCACCCACGCCCGCAACACCTGGGAAAACCTCAGCCTGGCCTTCCCTACCGCCGAAGCGATTGCCCGCTTTTTGGACGACGGTTTTATCCACACCTACGTCGAGCGGATTAACGAAGCCCTCCACCGCAGCCGGCCCACGCCGCCACAGGCAGAGCCAACAAGCGGCAACAATACCAGCCACCTCAGCGTGATGGATGAGGACGGGCTGGCGGTCAGCCTGACGACAACGGCGGGCGAATCGGCCGGGTATGTGGTGCCGGGCACGGGCATCATTCTCAACAACATGCTGGGCGAGGCCGACCTGCACCCCAACGGCTTTCACACGCGGCCGGCCGGGGAGCGCATTCCCACCATGATGACGCCTACTATTGTGCTAAAGGATGGCCAGACGCGGCTGGTGCTGGGCAGCGGCGGCAGCATCCGCATTCGTAGCGCTATCTTGCAGGTATTGTGTAATCTGCTGGATTTTGAAATGCCGCTGGCTGAAGCGGTCAACGTGGCCCGCGTCCATGTGGAGGATGGGGTGCTGCAATGTGAGGCCGGTTTTGATGAAACGGCCGTCTCTGAACTGGAAGCGATGGGCTATCCGGTCAACCGCTGGCCCACGCGCAGCATCTACTTTGGCGGCGTCCACAGCGTCTCACGAGATGAAAACGGCCGTTTGTATGCGGCCGGCGACAACCGGCGCGGCGGCTCAACGGCAGAAGTCACGTAGTGCGTAGTGCGTAGTGCGTAGTGCGTAGACCTGTTACGCACTACGCACCACGCACTACCTCTATCAACATTCGCAGAAAGTGTGCTTCCTCTACGGCCGCAAACTCATTGAGCGGCGCTTCCAGCCAGACGATGAGGGGTTGGCCGCCGACAACGCTGAGCAGAATGGCCCCCTGAATCTGCTCCTGGCGGCTGTTACTGTAGCTAAAATCGGCCCGCAGCCAGCGCTGGCCGTCCAGCACAAAATAGTAGGGGCGGCCCGCGCCAAAATCATCGACGCCCGCGCCCGCATCCTGCAAACGGCGATCCAACTCGACTACATCGGCCGCGGCCACACCATCGGTTCGCAAAGCCCAAAACGTGTCCCGGTCCCGGCTGAAGCGATGCCAGCCGCGCACCTCCTGATAGGTGTAGTCGCCGGGATGGGTCGGCATCAGGTCGGCGACCGGCTGCCGGATCCAGTTGAGGGGCAGATCGGCGGCCGGGGCCACAAACTGCCAGCTTGTGGCCATCAACTCGGCCGTTTGCCATACGGCCGTTTCCGCCTCAGCCGCCCCCTCCACATCCAGCACAAAGCCCTGCCCCTGCCGCACAAAGGCAATCAGGACGCCGGTGCGCTCAGCCCCGTCGGCGCGGGTGTAGCCGTAAGCGATCCGCTGCGCCTGCCTATCGGCTACGGTCAGTTGGTCCTGGTACAGCCGGCTGACAGGGCCAAACTGGGCCAACGCCTGGTCGGCCAGAGCGGCCTGATTGCTGCCCGGCGGCAGGTCGGGCCAGCGAATAAGCTGCATCTGTGCGGTGGTTGTGACGTGGCGGCTCAACAGCAGCGTACCACTGTAAACGGGGGTCTGCCAATCGTAGGGGTATTGGAACTGAAAGGCGTGCTGCGGATCGAAATAGAGGCGTCCGGCCATTGGCTCTTCCGGTTCGGTCAGTGTCAAATCGAGGGCAGCTACGGCCGTACCCGCCTCATTGGCGGCCTCAAGGGCCAGTTGGTAACGGCCGGGCGGCAGCGGCTCCCGCGACAGTGAGGGTTCGGCCGCTGGCGGCGCCGGTGGCGGCAGAAATGGCTCGGTCTGCTCCTGGAATTCGTCAACCGACTGTTCATCCTGTTCATCGTCGGCCGGCAGCACGTCGCCATACCAGGTAAACTGCCACCGGTGGATACCGTCGGCGGGCGGTTGGTTCAAGAGCGGCTGTCGGCTGAGCGGGGTCAAGTTATCGGCCTCATCATATTGGCCAATTTGCAACGTCAGGCTGGTAACGGCCGTGCCGACCAGTTCCAGACGTAGATGGGCCGGCTGCCCGCCGTGCAGCTCATCCTGACCCAGATTGGTCAAATAAAGCAGCGGCGGCAGCGGCTCGGCCAGGATGGTGTCGGTGACGGGCGGGGGTGGGGATGGGGTAGGAACGGCCGTTGGCCCTGCCTCAGATACATCATCGCCTCGTTCAACCAGATCCGCCTCGTTCGACGAGTTCCCCATCAAACCGCAGCCGGTACTCAGCAGCAAAACCAGTAGCAGCCCGATGGTCCAATTTCTATTCCTGCCTCGCAAAACATTCATCTCAACTCCTACACAAATGGGACGGAAGACGAAGGACCGTAGACGGAACAAGCCTCTCCGTCGTCGGTCGTCCGTCACCACAGCCGATATAAGGTTGGGCATTAAGACCAGCAGCCACTATAATAGCCGCGTTGGTCTTGCTTTGCATCTTTATAGAGACTACAAAAGTCTGGCAGACTTTTGTAGTCTGGCAGAAAACCATGAGCGACCTGATTGAAGTTGTCGGCAACATGCACATGCACACCCCCTACTCAGACGGCGAAAAATGGCACGCGGACATCGCCGAGGCCGCCATTACCGCCGGGCTGGACTTTATCATCGTTACCGACCACAACGTCTGGGTAGATGGGGTAGAGGGCTGGTATGAGAATGAAAACGGCCGTGTCCTCGTGCTCAGTGGTGAAGAGGTCCACAACGTGCGCCGCCAGCCCCAGGCCAGTCACCTGCTCATCTACGGGGCCGAGCAAGAGATGGCCCCCTATGCCCACGATCCCCAACTGCTCATCGACCAGGCCAATGCGGCCGGCGGTCTGACCTTCCTGGCCCATCCTTTTGAGCGGGAACTGCGCCTGCTGCCCCACGGCGACCTGGGCTGGCACGATTGGCCCGTGGAAAACTTCACCGGCCTGGAAATCTGGAACTTTATGTCCAGTCTGATCGGATCGTTTGCCAACCGGCTGGACCGGCTGCCCATCCAGCATGGTCTGCTCGACAAGCTGTACGCCGTCTGGATGTCGAGCCGGCCGGAAAAGATGGTATTTGGCCCGGAGCCGGAGACGCTGGCTTTATGGGATCAGTTGCTCAGCGAGGATAAGTGGGTAACGGCCGTTGGCAACAGCGACGCCCACGGCACCCAGGTACAATTCGGCCCCTTCAAGCGCACCATCTACCCCTACGAATATTGCTTCCGCGCCGTCAACACCCATCTACTGCTCTCAGAACCGTTCGACGGCGACCTGGACCATGACAAACGGCTGGTGCTGCGGGCCATCGGCAAAGGTAATTCCTGGGTCGGCTACGACCTGTCCCATCCTACCAAAGGCTTCCGCTTTTCCGGGCAGAGCGCCAGCAAAGGGATCATGGGCCAGTCGGTACGGTTAGGCAGCGGGGCCACACTGCAAATCAAGACCCCGGCCAAAGCCAACATCCGCCTCATCCGGCATGGCGAGGTGGTGGCCGAGGCCGAAGAGGACACCCACCTGACCTATCTACCCATCGAGCCGGGCGCGTACCGGGTCGAATGCACCCGCCCCTTCGCCGGCGCCGAGCGCGGCTGGATTTATAGTAATCCGATTTATTTGAAGTAGTGCGTATTGCGTATTGCGTATTGCGTATTGCCTAGTGCGTAGTGCGTAGTGCGTAGCTTCTTGGCATACGCATTACGCACTACGCTATAGGATGAATGCTCATGACAACAACCCTCATCATTGACCAGGGAACGCACGCGACGCGGGCGCTGCTGTTTGATGCGGCGGGGCAGGTTTTGACTACCGCCAGTCAGCCCATTGGCCTGACCCGCCACAGTGCGGATCGGATTGAGCAGGATGGTGAGGAAATTCGGGCGTCGGTCACGGCCGTTCTCGGCCAAATACTCGCAGAAATCGGGCTTTTACCGTCCATTACAACCAGTTCGCCTCAAAACAAAAAGCCCGGTTTCTCTATTGCCCAGGCCGGCGTAGCCACCCAGCGCTCCAGCGTCATTGCCTGGGACCGGCAAACCAGCCGGCCGCTCAGCCCGGTATTGAGCTGGCAGGACCGGCGGGCCGACGCCTGGCTGCGCCAGTTTGAGGACCAGGGGGCGGCCATCAAGGAGCGCAACGGGCTGCCCCTGTCGCCCCATTACGGGGCCAGCAAGCTGCGCTGGCTGCTGGATAACGTGGACGAGGTACAGGAAGCGGCCCAAAACGGCCGTCTGGCCTTTGGTCCATTGGCTTCCTTTGTGCTGTTCCATTTGCTGGACGGACAGCCGCTGCTGGTTGACCACGCCAACGCGGCCCGCACCCAACTGTGGCAGCTAGACAGCCGGGATTGGGACCCCTGGCTGCTGGACCTGTTTGGCGTACCAATCGGGCCGCTGCCCCGCTGTGTACCCATTCGCCACCACTACGGCCGTATTGCCGGCACCAACATTCCAGTAACGGCCGTTAACGGGGACCAGAACGCGGCCGTGTATGCCCTCGGCCAGCCTGAACCCGGTACGGCCATCGTCAATCTGGGCACGGGGGCCTTTGTGCTGGTCCCGACCGGCGACCGGCTGCTGCGCCACGACACGCTGCTGACCGGCCTGACCGACAGCGACGCCCACAGCGGCGACTACACCCTGGAAGGCACGGTCAACGGCGCGGGGGCGGCCCTCAGTTGGGCCGCCGAGCAGCTTGGCTCCGGTCCGGTTCGGGATCATCTGGATGACTGGCTGGTAGCCACGCCGGAACCACCCCTCTTTATCAACAGCATCGGCGGTCTCGGCTCGCCCTTCTGGCGGCCCGGCCCTGATCCCCACTGGCAGGGAGCAGGCGATGCGGCGGCCAAAATGACGGCCGTGGCCGAGAGCATCCTCTTTTTGCTCTACGCCAATATTGAAACAATGGAGGCGGCCAGGGTGACAGTTGAGCAGTTTCGGCTCAGCGGCGGGCTGGCTCGCAGTGACGCCCTCTGTCAACGGCTGGCCAATCTGACGGGATGTGCGGTGATACGGCCGTCGGAAACGGAAGCAACCGCTCGCGGCACCGCCTGGCTGGCGGCCGGGCGACCCGCTCACTGGCCTGATCCTGCGCGGGCCGCATCGTTTAGCCCTCAGCCTGATGGTGGGCTGCATGGCGGGCTGCAAGAACGCTATCGCCGCTTTTTGGAGGCGTTGCGGTAGGCGGGTGGCGAGTAGTGGGTAAATTCCAGCCTACGTTTTGCGCCCTACGTTTCACGCTTTACGCTACCCGCTAACCACTGGCAATAGCTTCGGCCCGGTGGCGAATACGCTGTAGCCGCTCAGCGTCAGTAATCAAGTCGTCGTGGAAGGTCAGCACACGGGCCGCCAGGGCGTGATCATGGAAAGAGAACGCGATATTTTTCACCTGATTGAAGCGAGCCGAACGGCCGTCTTCGGTTAGCTCTTCTGCCTGCAAGGGCCGAGCCGCCCCCCAGTCTATGTGGACGATCTCATCACTCCCCTGGCGCATGATGAAATTGGCAGCGTGCCAATCTCCATTTTCAATTCCCAGTAGCTCACATACTTGCTGATGAAGAATGATGATGTCATATAAATCGGCCGTCATACATGCCGGGTCTCGCAGTACGGCTTCCTGAATCGTTGGCCCCACTACATGATTCTCTACCGTCAAACCCAACAGGGTAAAACAGTCCATGGGATGGCCAAACACGTCATGCAGGCGAGGAATAAAGCCCTCCTCCAGAACAAGCCGCAGCCGACCGCGTGGCGTTACCAGCTTTTTGTTTCGTGTCAGGTAAGGCCAGTTTTCCGGCCAGCCTTCATATTCGCGGGCATTCATCTTGATTTCGTGGAATGGTTCGGGCGCTGGCTGTTTGACCACAACGCCCAGTTCAGGCGCGATCATGATGGTGCTACGCCGGTGACGGCCGGCAATGTACTCACCCTTAAGAATCAATTGCAAGCCAGATTCAGCCTGGCGTGCCTCTTGCCAGGCCAAAATTGATTCAGCGGTAGCCTGATCACCGTTGGCCAGCGCCGCACGCCGTTCTTGCTCCAGGCGAACCAGTTGGGCCATCAGCTCGTCCAGCAGCAGTACGCGCGGCAGCGGCGGACGGCTATCGTCGGCAAAGTAGGTGTTGCGGGCAATCTCGCGGTAAAGGGCCTGGATAAAGCCAGAGCGGTCTGCATCGACCAGGCGTGAACGGCCGTTGTACAAACGAATATAGGTCGCTGCCACGGCCGTTGCGTCCAGGCTCTCCATTTCCATGTCTAGTCGGGTGGCTACCTGCGTCGGATCGGCCCCAAAATATTCGATTTGCTCCCCATAAATCACCAATTGCTCCATCTGGTCCAGCAGTGGATCGGCCGGCACAGGCTGGGGCAAACCCACCGTAGCAAAATAGATTGGCGACCAGCCTCCCAAATTACGCGTTAAGAAGCCGGGTTCTTCCAGGAACATGACCGGGATCAGTCGATCCGTGGTCGTTTCTACCAGGTAACCATGAGGCGAATCAATTTCCAGCAGATCAGAAACAGTGGGGGTTTCTAACTGCTCCAAATCCGCAATCCATTCAGACTCAAAGCGTGCTGTGGGTCGTTGGTCGAGAATTTGGATGACAGCCCCGCGGCTAATTGTAGATGGGGGCAGCAAGAAATCAACAATGGGGACACGGTTAAGCGGAATAGCGACAACAGAATATTGGAAAGAGGCCACAAGACACCCGTCTTTGTCAAACTTTGGGCAGTTATTGAAGATGCAGTATTACTTTTGCAGGTAATCGACAACGGCCGTTACCGAATCCAATTGTAACACAGCTTCGGCCAATTGGCGGGCTTCACACAGGTTTAGTTGGCGAATGGCTTGTTTCACCGCCGGGATAGCGGGTGCGTTCATACTCAATTCATCCAGCCCCAGACCGACCAGCAGTGGCGTGGCCAAATCGTTGCCGGCCAGCTCCCCACACAGGCCAACCCAAATACCGGCCGCATGAGCCACCTCAACGACTTGCTTAATTTGACGCAAAACGGCCGGTTGCAAAGCATCAGCCAGATGGTTAACCTGGGCATTGCCCCGATCGGCCGCCATCACGTATTGGGCCAGATCATTGGTGCCAATGCTAAAAAAGTCAGCTTCGGCCGCCAATTGGTCAGCAATAGCCACGGCTGAGGGCACTTCGACCATGATCCCAACTTCCATATCAGTCGCAAAGGGATGACCGGCCTCCGCCAGCTCAGCCTGAACTTCGGCCAGTAGAGCTTTGGCCTCTTGTAGCTCAGTCAGGGTGCCGATCATGGGGAACATAAGCTTGACCGGCTGCGGCTGCCCGTCATCGTCAACGCTGGCGCGACAAATAGCGCGTAGCTGCGTCTTAAACAACGGAGGATTGCCCAGGCAAAAGCGAATGCCGCGCCAGCCAAGAAACGGGTTTTCTTCCTCGCCCAGATCGATGTAGGGCAGCGGTTTGTCGCCGCCCACGTCCAGGGTACGCACAATCAGGGGACGGCCGTTTAGCTTTGACACTACCTCACGATACGCCTCGACCTGTTCCTCTTCACTGGGCGCGCTCTCACGCTCCATAAACAAGAATTCGGTACGGAATAGGCCGACACCTTCCGCCCCGTATTCCAGGGCTACCGTTATATCATGCGGGCCGCCAATGTTGGCCCCAATTTCTATCTGGTGGCCATCTTGCGTCACCGCCGGACCTTGCCCGGATTCTTTGGCAGAATGCTGCTGAGCCAGCCATTCCTCACGCTGGTCCTTAAGCCGATGCAGTTGTTCCGTAGTTGGCTGCACCCAGAGACGGCCGTCGCTGCCGTTGAGGCCGACAATCTGGCCAGATTCCAGCACACCTAGTTCGTGGCCCAGGCCCACAATGGCCGGAATACCAAGCGCACGCGCCAGGATAGCGCTATGCGAGGTTGTGCCGCCCCGTTCCATACAAATACCCAGTACATTTTCGGGATTCAGACGAGCGGTATCAGACGGGTTGAGATCCGCAGCCACCAGGATTACCGGCTCGTCAAAATCAAGCGACGGCGCTTCCACGTGCATCAATTGGTGCAGCACACGCTTGCCTACGTCCAGCACATCGGCCGCTCGATTCCGCATGTAGTCATCTTCTAATTCCAGATAGTCGGCAGCTACCTGCTCGATGGCGCTTTGCCAGGCAAACTCGGCATTTATTGCTTGCTGCCGAATAAGACCACGAGCGGCGGCCTGAAGATCGGGGTCCTCGAGGATGAGTAAATGGGCATCAAAGATGGCTGCTTCGGCCGGGCCAACGCGACGGTTGGCCGACCGCTGTAACGCCCGGATTTGATCGGCTGTGGCCGCTACGGCCGTTTCCAGCCGTTTCAATTCTGCATCCGGGTCCTCTATCCCCTGCTTCTTAATCTCCGGCAGCGTAAAGCGATAGCGGAAAACCGGCGCGACCGCCACCCCCGGCGAGACGCCTATGCCAGTTAGAATACCATCTTTTATCTCGGGTGTCTGAGAATCTTGAAGCTGGTCGCTAACGACAGCCTGCCCAACATTCTCTTCGTCCAGGTCGCCAAAGTTATCGTCGGCCAGTGTCTGCACGGCTGCCAACAAATCAACGGCATCAGGGCCAACGGCCGTTATCGTGATCTTATCTCCCTGGCGCACGCCTAGGGTGGCCACCTGGTTGATGCTCTTGGCGTTGGCCTGACGCCCATCTTTGTCGATGGTCACAGTCGATTGGAAGCGATTGACCAGGCCAACCAGGCGAGCGGCCGGGCGAGCGTGCAGGCCCAACCGGTTGGGGATAGACAGGGTGAGGGTTTCGGCCGGCGCATCCGTTGGCTCTGTGGTTGGGGGTGTGGGCGCAGCCACGGCCGTTTCTTCTCCCAGTTGGGCCGCTTTAGCCTGCAACGCACCCCGCGCTTCGGCCAACACCTGCTCTACCGGCGCGCCCGTCGCTGCCTGCACCACCGCCGCAATAGCCCCCTCAACCAGCGGAGCGCCACAAAGATGAATGTTTGCCTGCTGTTCCGGCGGCAAAAACTCCAGAGCCATTTCCGCGCTCATCAAAGCGCTGCCCAGGTCCATCAGCACCACCACGCCCGCTTCGCTATAGACCATTTCAATGGCCTCTTGCACAGCCAGGGGATCCGTGCCAATGGAGCTGTCAGAAGCATCAATACCGGCCGCCACCGCCACCGGCACTGGTTCCTGGCTCATTTGTAAGGCCAACTCGCGTACGCCTTCGGCCAACAATCTACTGTGAGAGACGATGACAATTCCGACCATAATCAATCAGGGCGTAGTGCGTAGTGCGTAGGACAAGAATTGCTACGCATTACGCACTACGTTTTAATGTGGTAACACGTAAACCAGCGGCGGTTCGGCCGTGTAACCATAAGCGAAAGCTAACAGCTCGACAGGATGAACAGATGGCTTATTCGTACCGTGCGTAATTTGCCAACGGCACGTCTCACTATCACAGACTGACAGCGGGGCGCCAACATCCAGCACAAAATCAAAGAGGGGCTTGCCTACATCCATGGCTATTTGATATTTCTCCTCTTTATACCCATACGTACCGGCCACACCACAGCAGGCAGCCTGACTTTCGATAATCTTTAGCTCAGGGATGATCGACATAATCTCCACACTCGGCCGGCCGACTCGGTGGGCGCGGTATTGGCAGGGCGGATGGTAAGGCAACGTCATGGGGATTGGACGCAAATTGTCCGTGTTGAGTAGCCCCTCTTCCATGAGCAGCACCAAAAACTCGTTAATGTCAAAGGTGTTGGCTGCTAACAGGCGTGCGTCGTCGGTATAAAAATCAAGCAGTTCTGGAGCCTCTTCTTTAAGCGTTAGTGTGCAGCTTGTAGAGGTACCTACAATGACATAGCCTGCTTTGACGTAGCTGATTAACTTGTCGATATTGCTCTGGTGATAATCCCAGGCTGCTTTGAACTCCCCGTTGGAGAGCAGGGGCAAACCGCAGCAGTTTTGTTCCGGAACCAATACCTCGAAGCCATTGGCCTCAAGCACGTGAACGGCCGCCCGGCCCACCCGTGGCTCGTAGGCTTCAGTGGAGCAGCCGGTAAAGTAGACCACCTTGCGCGTGGCCGTAGCCGGTGGTTTGCGGTTCTTGACCCAGCGGCGGAAACTTTCGCTGGTAAATTTGGGCAGCGGCGCATCGGCGGCAATGCCCAGTAATTTTTCGGCAAACCAGCCGCCTACACTGCTGTTAAAGAAGGCGTTGGCCACCGGGGCCAGCGGGCTACCAAATTTGGCCAGCAGTTCAGGCCGGGCCAGCATGTTATTCCGCAGCCGGTTGCGGGCGGAAAAGCCACCCTGCTGCACAATGGTGCCACGAGCGCGGGCATTGATTTCGGCGATACGGACGCCGGTGGGACACACCATATTACAGACGCGGCAGCCGCTGCAGTAGTCAACTGAGTAGTCGGTTGGCGGCTGATCAGGCTGGCGGAAACGACCGGCCTGTGGCGCTTCATATTTGGGACCGGGAAACAAGTCGGTAACGGCCGATACCGGGCAGGCGGTGACGCAGACATTGCACTTGATGCAGTTGTCCAGCGTCAGTTCAGCCGGTTTATGGCTTGCTTCCAGCTCATCCAGATTGGTAATAGCTTCCCATACGTTACGTTCTGGCATGATTCATCCTTATTTTGCGTAGGGCGTATTGCGTAGGGCGTCACTGTTGCGGAATACGGAATACGCACAACGTTTTATATACTAATTCCTACTTTGTAGCCGGTTGCCAGCGCCACACCCTCGAAGGAACGTTCGCGTATTACTTCGCAGTGAGCCAGGATCGTACCGGCCGCGTATACATTCTCATAAACGGGTCCGTTACCGTTAACGGGCTGGAAATCCTCGTTGACCGTCAGCCCAGAGCGGTAAATCGGATGGCCTTCTTTGTGCATGAAGTCTTGCCGGAACCAGTCAAGGCGGCTGTCCGGAGCAGCAACGGGCAGATCAAAAACGACCTCGCGGGCTTTGCCATCTATGTTGGTGGTAATGCCACCGCCCAAAATGCCGCCGGTCGCCAGCACATATTTCTCAAACCGATGGCGGCGCGGGCGAGCGGCTGCTTCGGTCAAAACGGCCGTTATGCGCCCCTCCTCACTCTCAGCCCGGAACGCCTCCATGCCATCATAGACGAACGATCCCTGCCGCTGAATGGCTTGCTTGAAAATTTCATGCAGCCGCATGCCCGGTACTGAGGGGGGCAGCGACGGTATCTCAAACACGGGCAGGCCCAACGCCTCTTCCAGAGCGGCTTTAGCAACCAACGGCTGGTGTAGTCCCAGAAAAGCCGGGAAGCCAATCCGCTGCGCCTGGCCCAGATGGGGCTTGACAGCGGCAACCAGTTGGTTACGCAGCTCAGCCTGTTCCATCATGCGGGCGGTGAGGACGGCGTTGTTAAAGCGGCGGTTGGCCAGCAAGGGCAGGTCAAGGGTAACGTAGCTGGCCGCCTGGCCCTGTTTGTTCAAATTACCGGCCACAATATTAGCGTAGAAGTCGGGCATCTGTTTGAAGCCGACCAGTAACATCGGTTCGTCACGGCTAAGGTCGCCGGCGATCATCGTTTCAGGGGCCAGGCAGGTGGGGCGAAATGTGCCCGTCGCCGAGGGTAGCAGCCAGTTCTGGTCGAGTGAACCGTGCAGCGGGTAGCCCGCTTCGCCACACAAGGCTTGTATTGCTTCGAGAGCGGCCTTTAAGCCGTCCATTCCGACGAGGGCATACGGGTGGTGGGGGTTGTCGGCGATGAGTTGAGAAACGGCCGTTTTCAACTCTGTGACCGGCTCGGTGGCATCAACGGGATAGTAACCCAGAACGTCAATGCAGCCCGAATGCCAATGGGTAGCCCCCCACCCTTTGGCAATAACGCGCACCTTCTGGCCCCGGCTGACGGCCTGATAGGCTGTCATCAGCCCGGCCAATCCAGCCCCTACGACCAAAAGTTCATTTGTTTTGCTCATTGTTTATCCTTTTACACTTACGAGTTCACTGCAAAAAACCGAGTTTTTAGCCAAACAGAACCACAATCGCCAGAGTAGCTGGGCCTGAAAAACTCGGTTTTTCGACCTTTTTTCAGTAGAGTCACTTACAACCAACCATAGTGTGCAACACGCGTGGCCAGGCAGAAGAGCGTTTGTGGTGATGCGTCGCACCTCCGGTGGCCCAAAATCACTAAAGAGCCGCATTCTTAGACATGAGCAGTGGCCGGCACCTCTTCCTCCGTGCCGGGTTCATACATGGCTGGCCCTAAGCGAGAGGCTGTCTCACCCGGTAGATGGTCAGCATTCAACACGCTCATGTAGATCAGCTCATCTAACCGTTGCTGCTTCAGCTGAGACCCCCACAAAATAGGCAGCACCCCTTTCCAACGCTCCTGCAAAAAGTCACGCAGGGCCACATTGGTTTGCTCAATTGGCTGCTGGCGCAGGTCATGGAGCATCCCGGTCACGCGATAAGTGCAGAACCCACCTTGACAGGGACCCATGCCCAGACGTACATCGCGGCGCACGTCGTCAAAAGTTTTGGCGTCACCCTCGA
This sequence comes from Anaerolineae bacterium, assembly GCA_007123775.1. Taxonomy (GTDB): domain Bacteria; phylum Chloroflexota; class Anaerolineae; order Promineifilales; family Promineifilaceae; genus SLGK01. The sequence goes on from SLGK01000156.1 coordinate 13,047, forward strand.
TAATTGAGGCTTCCACATCTTCACGGGTGGCCAATTCACATTCACAGATAAAGTTGCCATATTCTTTGTTGGTCTCAGCCCGCGTCAGGCGAGAGCCGAGATAATGGTAGCCTTTCGGGTCTTCGTGACCAGAACTAAACAGATGCGGCAGCACCTCTTCGTGCGTGCGCGTCGGCCGCTCCACGCCAAATTTTTCGCAGACCCGGTTGACGGTTACTTCAGCCATCTGGCGGTAGGTGGTCCATTTACCCCCCGTTATGGTGATCATGCCGGTCACGCCATCACGAGTTTCATGGTCCAATAGGGTATAGGCACGCGTAACATCGCGGGTATCGGCCACTTTGGTTTCCTGATATAACGGCCGTACGCCACCCCAGGCCCGCAGCATCCGCATCTGACTAAAGCCGGGCACTATTTTGTCCGCCTCTTGCAGCATCAGCTTCACTTCCCAGGGTTCAATCGCAAATTTCTCGGGGTCAGGCACGTCCACGTCTGTCGTGCCAATGACTGACACGGTATGAATGGGTACGATGATGTCACCATCAGCCGGCATCTTGCAGCGGTTGACAACGGTATTGATAATGCGGTAGGCGGCAGCCACCATTGTGCCTTTACCGGCCCGCACGTTGACCTCAATATCGGCCGTGCCCGCAATTCTACCGGCCCAGGCCCCGGCTGCATTGATTACCAGGTCGGCATAAATAGCTACTTCTTCATCTTTTACCAGATCATGGCACACAGCACCAACTATTTGGTCACCGTTGCGAATCAGGCGCAGCACCTCGTGGTAGTTGAGGATTTGCGCCCCGTGCTGGCGAGCCGATTCGGCCACACACTGGGTGGCTAAAAAGGAATCGGCCGATCCGTCGGGCACGCGGAAGCAACGACTGATGTCAGGGTTCAGGTGTGGTTCCTCTTTTAACATCTGGCTGATGGAAATTTCTTCACAGGGTACGCTTGCTTTGGCGCAATTTTCGGCAAACAAGTCGGCATAGTCCGGGTCATCCCAGGGGGTAGTGACAAAAAAGCCGCCTGTATCTTCCAAACAGTGGGGCATAATACGGCGCAGAATGATGTTCTCTTCGATACATTCGGTGGCCGCCTTAGGGTCTTTGGTCACGTAACGGCCGCCGCTGTGCAACAAGCCATGATAGCGACCGGTTGTACCGTGCGTCAGGTCACGCTTTTCAACAAGTATACTTTTGAAACCACGCAGCGCCGCATCCTGGACAACACCAGCTCCGGTGGCTCCACCACCAATTACCAATACTTCGGTTTCTAATTTTCGCATTTGTGGCTCACTTAAGCTATGAAACGTGAAACGTGAAAGCGTGATCAACAAGCGATCAACGCTTCACGCTTCACGTTTCCTGGTAAACTCTAATCAACTACATAAACAGACTAGGCGTCGTTTTCAACCCAGTCAAAAGTACGGGTCACCGCTTTTTTCCATTCGGCAAACATCTTTTCACGCTTGCCACTGTCCATGCCAGAGCCCCATTCCTTGTCCTTGCCCCAGTTGGCCCGCATTTCGTCGGTGTTCTTCCAGAAACCAACGGCAAGGCCGGCCGCATAAGCGGAACCAAGCGCAGTTGTCTCAGAAACCTTAGGCCGAATCACAGGCACGCCCAGAACGTCTGACTGGAACTGCATCAGCAGGTCGTTGTAAACCATGCCACCGTCCACTTTGAGGGCTTTGAGTTCTACACCAGAATCGGCCGTCATAGCCTCGGCTACTTCGCGGGTCTGGTACGCGGTCGCTTCGAGCGCAGCACGCGCGATATGACCACGGTTGACGTAGCGGGTCATACCCACGATTACACCACGCGCATCCGACTTCCAGTAGGGTGCAAAGAGGCCGGAGAAAGCAGGCACAAAGTAAATACCGCCATTGTCATCGACCGTCTTGGCCAGGTCTTCAATTTCAGGCGCAGAGTCGATCATCTTGAGGTTGTCACGCAGCCATTGGACCAACGCACCGGTAATGGCAATTGAGCCTTCCAGAGCGTACACAGCCGGTTCGTCACCAAACTTGTAGCAAAGCGTGGTCAACAGGCCATTCTTGGAGTGTACCAGGTCGGTGCCGGTATTGAGCAGCATGAAGCAGCCGGTGCCATAGGTATTCTTGGCCTCACCCGCGTCAAAGCAAGCCTGGCCAACAGTAGCAGCCTGCTGGTCACCCAAGATACCGGCAACGGGGATTTCACCGCCAAACGGGCCGTCATTCTTGGTGTAGCCATAGACTTCGGAGGAGGACTTGATGGCGGGCAGCATCTTGACAGGCACGTCCATTGCGGCCGCGATGTCTGCGTTCCAGTCGAGGGTATCCAGATTCATGAGCATGGTACGGCTGGCGTTGGTCACGTCAGTTACGTGCGCCCCGCTTTTCACACCACCGGTCAGATTCCAGACAACCCAGGTGTCGATGTTGCCAAACACAGCGTCGCCGGCTTCGGCCGCTTCGCGGGCACCTTCAACATTGTCCAGGATCCATTTGATTTTGGGGCCGGAGAAGTAGGTAGCCAGCGGCAAACCAACCTGCGGCCGGAAACGATCCTGGCCACCGTCTTTAGACAGGGCATTAACAATGCGGTCGGTACGGGTGTCTTGCCAGACGAGGGCGTTGCCGTAAGCTTCACCGGTTTTCTTGTTCCAGACGACGGTCGTTTCGCGCTGGTTGGTGATACCAACGGCAGCAATGTCCGAGGCAGAAGCCCCGGCCCGGCGCATAGCAACCTTAATCACTTCTTGGGTGCGTTCCCAAATTTCTTTGGGATCATGCTCTACCCAACCGGGTTTGGGATAAATCTGCTCATGCTCTAGCTGATGCTGGCCAACTGGCTGGCCGTTGTGGGTAAAAATCATACAGCGGGTACTGGTTGTCCCTTGATCAATTGAAGCAACATATTTTGCCATTTTCTTGACTCCTTTTGTGAAAGCCAGGCCAGGTGGCTTAGCTTTTCACTATTGTTCGATTGCTTCTAGCAATGCGTTTAATATGAGAAATGTGGAAGTTGCGCCAGGGTCCTGGTGGCCTATGCTGCGCTCACCCAGATAGCTGGCACGTCCTTTTCTAGCCTGTAGGGGAATGGTATCCTTCATGCCCTGTTCGGCGGCAGCCACAGCCTGACGCAGCGCCGAAACCGTATCTTCGCCATCGTCTAGGGCTGCTTTCAGCGCCGTCATGGCCGGTGTCCAGGCATCAATCATTGTTTTATCGCCGACTTGTGCCCGGCCTCTTTGCACAATACCTTCCACACCAGACTGTAATACCTGATACAGGTCCTGGCCGCTCAGTTCTTCTTTGGCAGAGGCAGCCATACCACCTCGCATGAAGAAGGTGCCGTATAGTGGGCCACTAGCCCCACCTACACTGGATATAAGAACCATGCCGGTTGTTTTGAAGATGTTGCCTATGTCTCGATCAGCTACGGTAGGCAATTTTTCAAGAACCTTGCGAAAACCACGAGACATGTTGTTGCCGTGGTCGGCATCGCCAATGGCTGAGTCCAGGTCGGTGAGGTATTCCTTGTTGGCGATCATGACTTCGGTGACTTGTTCTAGCCATGATATGATTTGTTCTTTGGTGACCGTCATGCGAGGCAAGCTCCTATCGTGAAAGTATGAATTATGAATTACGAATTATGAATGGAAACTCGTAATTCATAATGGCTCTTACGCGCCCCACCGTAAGCCAGGGGTGTTGACGGGTGCGTCCCAGAATTTGAGAATTTCTTCGTCTGCTTTGAGCAAGGTGATGGAACAGCCCTGCATTTCTAGTGAGGTGATGTAGGGGCCGATCAAATTGCGCACAATTTTGATGCCTTTACCTTCACAAATCTCAACCAGTTTGCGGTAAACTGCGTATAGTTCGGCAACAGGCGTGCCACCCATGCTGTTTACAAAAGCAATGACTTCATCGCCTGACTGGAATGGTTCGTCAACCAGGTCTTTCTCGACCCACTCACCACTGGCGTTGTCCCATTCGCGCACGGTGCGGCTGTAGGGGCCATCGTCGATGATTTCGAGGGCCAGGGCTTCGGTAATCTCGTCGGCAGTCATCATTTTGGCACGCTTTTGGCCAGGTTCGCCATGAATACCGATGCCGATTTCGATTTCGTCGTCACCGAGGTCAAAGGTGGGCTTGCCGGCGGCAGGCACGATGCAGGAGGTAATAGCCATGCCCATAGAACGGCCGTATTGATTCACCTTGCGACAGAGATCGGCACACTGCTCCAGGCTGTAACCAGCTTCGGCAGCCGCGCCTACAATCTTTTCCGCCAAAACAGTTGTACCAACACCACGACGGCCGGCCGTGTACAGGCTATCCTTTACAGCTACGTCATCATCAATCAGTATTGACTGAACTTTAATGCCGTCTGCAAAAGCCAACTCTGCGGCCGTTTCAAAGTTCAGTACGTCGCCCGTGTAATTCTTCACCAGGAAGAGAACGCCAGCACCGCCATCAACCGCTTTGGCGCACTCATACATCTGGTCTGGCGTCGGGGAGGTGAAAACCTCACCGGGACAGGCACCATCTAACATGCCCATACCTACAAAACCGCCGTGCATTGGCTCGTGGCCGCTGCCGCCGCCCGATACCAAAGCGACCTTGCCTTGCACTGGTGCATCGGCCCGTACCACAAAGTTCGGCTCATAATGGACCGTGAGTACATCAGGATGCGCCGCAGCCATGCCTTCTAACTGCTCTTTGACCACATCATCTATGGCGTTTATCAGTTTTTTCATCTTGTTGTTGACTCCTTCACCCAGATTCAGAGATGCCGACTTACGGACAGTCAGCATCTCTAAACCAAGTGGTTCTATTTATTTTAGAATACCAGTCGCCAAATCAGGGCACCCAACACACCGCCGACCAGGGGCGCAACCACCGGAATCCAGCCGTAGCCCCAATCAGAGTCGCCTTTGCCCGCAATGGGCAGAATGGCGTGGGCAATACGCGGACCGAGGTCACGAGCCGGGTTAATGGCGTAGCCTGTGGGACCACCAAGCGAGAGGCCAATGCCCCAAACCAACGCACCAACCAGGTACGGGCCTAAGCCAACAGCCGGGCTGCCATCGGTAGCACCGCTAAAGATAGCGCCAACACCAATGAGCAGAACCATTGTACCGATTACCTCAGTTACGATGTTCCAGGGCGTATCCCGAATCGCAGGGGCCGTGCAGTGAACGGCCAGTTTGAGGCCGGGGTCTTCGGTGGCTTCCCAATGACGGTAGTAGGCCAGGAAGACGATGATAGCCCCAGTAAAGGCACCGGCTATTTCGGCCAACATTGTCATAATGGCTTGACCAGGCGTGTATACATCTAACATCAGCCACTTGCCAATGGTAACGGCCGGGTTAATATCAGCCTGCGGAGCACCGGCGGAAATGGCGACGAAAACGCCAATCATAACCGCCATGGCCCAGCCTGTGGTTATGACAATCCAGCCGCCGTTCTGGCCTTTGGATTTATTGAGCAGTACGTTAGCAACAACGCCATTACCCAAAATGATCAGGAACATCGTTCCCAGAAATTCACCAAGTAAGTTATCCATTTTTTCCTCTCCTGTAATAGAGTCTATGGTTGGCTACCGGGTCACGGCGGGCCTTACCCTGCCTGCAATCCCAGCAGCTAAAAAGTAAAATAGTGAAACACATCATGTAAACGTTCTGTTCGCGCTATGGTTCTCTTTCAGGTCTACCATCTGTGCGCCCGGTTAAACTCGTACCTGCCTTATCTGTTCTACCAATCGCTATCCTCCTTTTCTAAAACGAACTAAGGGATTTAGTCAGGCTGGAGCCAACAAAAAAAGTAACCTGTCAGTCGTTGAGCAGCCTTAGCAGCCGCCATGACTGAGGTATTCCATCAGTGGCCGAATTAATGATGATGCAAACAAGATGGGTGCTGTATTTATCGCTTGCTGCGACCTGCGGGGCATGGACAAATTGAAGTCTGTCCATTTCAGCTTGCATTTGGCCATCGTGGGAAACAGCCTCCTCTACCCGAATGTAACTCGTGAACCTTGCCCCAAAGATGCTTTGGTTAAAGGTTGCGGTTGATAAAATTAACGGTAGATTAAAATCTAACAGTATGATAGGAGAAATTTCCTAGCAAGCAAGCGGAGGACCAATTTTGTTGCAAGCTGAAACAAAATAGGCACGTAATGTTTCGATTTGAAACATTTTCGGTTCTTGTAAGTCACGTCGAAAGGAGATTTGAGGCAAACTTAGGCGGTAGATTGGCTGAAACCAACTTGCTCTTTTCTAAAATCATCGGCGGAGATATTAAAACGCTTCATTTTGCGCCACAGTGTCGTACGGCTGATGTTCAAGCATTGGGCCATTTCACCGATATGTCCCTGACAGGCCCAACCAGCTCTAATAATCGCTTTCCGCTCCGCTTCGGCAATAGAAATAATAGGTTGCGGCTGGGGTGAGGTGGCTACCATAACCCGACCACTGCGCACCATCTCCGGCAGATCAAGTGGACGAATGATGCCGTCATGACTGTGATAGCGGGCACGCTCAAGCACGTTTTCTAGCTCACGGACGTTACCCGGCCAGGGATAGCGATACAAGATGGACATAACGTCTTCGTCAATATAATAATCTGTGGCTGACTCTTGTCCATCCAGGCGATCTAAGAAGCGTTTGGCCAGTCGGGGAACATCCTCCAACCGATCACGTAAAGGGGGTATCTTGATGTTGAAAATATTGAAACGGTAGTATAGCTGGCCCAGGAAATTTTCTTCAGCCACAGCCCGTTCTAAGTCGGCCGAAGAAGCGGCGATAATGCGCACGTCAACGGGAATCGGTTTGGTACCGCCGATACGCATGACCGTGCCCGTTTCGATAATTTGCAGGAGGGCGGCCTGCATTTCGAGAGACAGACTTTCAACCTGCCCGAGGAAAAGGGTACCACCATCGGCTAACTCAAATTTACTGAGCCGACTATCTCTGGCACGAACTTTTTCAAAACCCAAAAACTCTTGGGCCATCAGGCTGTGGGGAATTGCCCGGCAGTTGATCGCGATAAACGGCCGATTGGCCCGGTCGCTGGTATTGTGGATAGCGCGGGCCAGATGGTGCTTACCCACGCCGCCTTCGCCCCGCAGCAAAACGGCGGCCGTACCGCGGGCAGCCGCCCGGGCCTGGCGCAGCACCCGCAGCATGGTAGGCGATTCAGCCGATAAATCGTCAAACGTGAGCGTTGGCTGGTTGTGGCGCCGGGCACTAACCAGTTGATCCTTCTGGTCAGACGGCGTAAGGATGGCCATGTAGCCAACGGGGCTGGCGCTGCCTTCGGCAATGGGGTGCAAACTGGCCATGGTGTTAAGGGAACGGCCGTTTACCGACAGCGTTGTTTCGGCATTGGCCAGGCTGCGATGCGAGCGCACTGCCTCCTGCCACAGAACAGGCAGCGGCAATACAAACGAAAGGGGCTGTCCCAGCACAGTAGGTGCCGATAAGCCAAACATCCGGCAGGCCGCCGAATTAAAAAGCGTCACCCTATCATCACTATCCCAGGCAATGACTGCTTCATCAATCAACTCCAGCACCGTGTTGACTTCAGTCAGGCGTAGATTGGCTTCTTCTAAATAAAGGTTTGCTTGAAGCTGATTGTTCAGCGCTCGCGTCACGCCCGATATGAGGGCCAGGGTATGGGATGTAGCCGTCTCCGCCGGGCCAACAATACTGAGCGTACCAATAACGCGTCCTCTTGCTTCATGAATGGTAGCGGCCGTCGTGGTCAGGTGATGCAGCGAATGAAAGTAATGCTCTGGTCCCACCACCTGTACCGGCATCGTTAGGCGCAGCGTCAGCGCCAGCGCATTGGTACCCAAATAGCTTTCTGACCAATAAGCGCCCGGCCCTAGATTCAACTCGTCAACCAACCCCATCCCGCTAACATCCCCCAAAATGCTCAACACACAAGCCGTCTTATCGGTCAGCAAAATGGCACAATCTGACCCTTCGATAAACTGGTAGATGTCCTCCAGGTAGGGCAGCGCAACGGAGATAAGGTTTTCTTGAGAACGAAGCAAGACGGAGAGTGATTGATCGCGCAAGCGGGTAGGGCGCGGGGCAATTTGAGCATCAAGCCGGGCCGCGCAGCGCTGCCACGACTCAATCACAGCCGGGTCTAACAGCAGGCCAGGCGGCGCATGAACCTCATTTTTTGTGACAAACGTCTGCCACACTTGCCGTAAAGCTGCTTGTTGCACCGGGTAACCAACAGGCTGCATCAGGTTACATCCCTTGACCTAATAAGAAAGTGACAAATAGCTCTTACCAAAGCGGCCATAAACCGTTATACTTTATGATGTGATTCAAGGCCTTCAAGATTCTGAGTGATTTACCTATATGCGTCAGGTTTGGCTGTTTGCATTTAGCGTCCTACGCACGGCTGGTCATCAAAGCTCTGAATTCCCAAAGAGCCAGCAATCCCAATTACTAATCTAGCCTATATAAAGTTTATCAAGGAGGTAGCCATGCGCAAGCAGAATGTTCTGGGTGTTATTTTGGGAGGCGGTGCCGGCACGCGCTTATTTCCTCTGACGCGAGACCGGGCCAAACCGGCCGTGCCATTGGCTGGCAAGTACCGTTTGATCGATATTCCCATGAGCAACTGTCTGAATTCAGGCATCAACAAAATCGCTATTCTAACCCAGTTCAATTCCGTCTCGCTCCATCGTCACATCTACCGTACCTATAATCGAGATATGTTTACCCGGGGTTGGGTGCAGGTTCTGGCTGCTGAGCAAACCCCTTATAGCGACCAATGGTATCAGGGAACGGCCGATGCCGTGCGCCAACAGATTGTGGAAATCAAGTCGGCTGATAGTGACTATGCCATTGTGCTGGCTGGCGACCACCTTTACCGCATGGATTATCAAGAGTATATCCAACACCACATCGACAGTGGAGCCGACATTACCATTGGGGTGCTGCCGGTAGACCGGGAAAGCGCGTCGGCTTTTGGCATTTTGAAGATGGATGAAAGCGGCCGTATTACCGAGTTCACCGAAAAACCGAAAACCGACGAAGCCCTGGCCGGTTTTGAAAGCGGCGATAATCCCGCCAAACCTTACATGGCCTCGATGGGCATTTACGTCTTTAACACTAGCAAACTGCTACACTTGCTCGAAAAAGATGACGGCACCGACTTTGGCCACCACATCATCCCCAACGCTATTGGCAACTACAACGTCGTCGGCTACCCCTTCGAGGGCTATTGGGAAGACATTGGAACGATTCGCCGCTTTTATGAGGTCAACCTGGACATGGCCTCGCCTTTGCCCAAGTTCAACCTGTACGATCCCAAACGACCGATCTACACCCGCCCCCGCTTCTTGCCCGGCTCCAAAGTTGAAGGCGGCACCCTCCACAACGTGCTGCTGGCCGACGGCGGTCGCATCCAGGAAGCCACCATTCGCCACACGGTGGTAGGACTGCGCAGCATTGTGGCCAGCGGCTGCCAGATTCAACGGGCCGTTCTCATGGGGGCCGATTTCTATGAAACGGAAGCTGACCGGGCCGAAAACCGCAACCTGGGTCAACCAGACATCGGCATTGGCGCCGGCTCAGTCATTGAATCGGCCATCGTAGACAAGAATGCTCGCCTGGGCAGTCAGGTCATTATTCGCGGCATCCCTGACCGGCCTGACGGGGATCATGACAACTGGTACGCACGGGATGGGATCGTGATTGTGCCGAAGGGTGCAATTATTCCCGACGGCACTGTAATTTAGTGAGGTTATGCTTCGCGGCGGACCATGATAGCAGCCACGCCGGCCAGCAGGGCCAGGCCCACGCTGATGACGATGGTGCCGGTGGTAATCAGATCGCCACTCAGGGCATTGGCCAGAGTTTGCGTGTTAGGCGTGGGGGTTACGGTAGGGACAACGGCCGTTTCAGGCACAACAAAGCCACTCAGCTCGGCGGCAGCGGGTGAGGGTGTTAGCGTAGGCGTGCCGGTCGGAACGGCCGTGGCCGTAGCCGTCGGTGGGGGGAGCGTCGCCGTAGGCAGCGGGGTGGGGGCCACAATCAATAACTCCTGCCCAATCGACAGCACCACATCTTGCGTCAGGTTATTAAAGGCCAGCAACGCTTCCAGCGACAGCCGGTGCTGAATGGCAATCGACCAGAGCGTATCACCGCTGCGGACCCGATAAGTCACGCGCGGCGTTGGCGTAGGGGGCGGTGATTCCCCGGGGGCCAGCCGCACCCGCAGTTCCTGGCCCGGCTGCAAGATCGACTCCTCTGTCAGCCCGTTGAGCCAGTAAAGCTCAGCCAGCGGAATCGAATACAACGAGGCAATCTCCCAGGCGGTCTGGCCGCGCCGAACGGTATGGGTAGTGGGTGGCGTAGGCGTAGGCATCCCTTCCGGCAGTTGAATGATCAACTCGTCGCCGGGCTGAATAACGGCCGTTTCATCCAACCCATTCAATCGCAGCAAATCCACCAACTCAATCTCATAGCGGGCGGCAATGGCCCAGGCCGTCTGCCCCGCCTGTACCGTGTGGACAATTGAGCCATCCTCACGCGGTTCACTGATTTGTATCGGGGTCACAATGAGCGGCTGGCTGCGCTGGCCCTGGCCTGACGGCGGCGCGGGCAGGTTGCCAGGCGTGCCCATCACCATCACGTAGAAGTTCTGGCCATGCCCCTGGGCAAAGCCAATACCCACATGAACGTAGCGGCTAGAAGTCATGCTGTTGAGGTGAACGGCGCTGTTTTGCCACCAGATAACGCCCTGGCGCGGCGTGAGGTCAGTACCGCCAACGATATTCTCGCTAGCGAAGCCCTGGTAGCCCGCAGCGGTAGCCCGGCTCTGCGGCGTCGAACCGCCCGCTCCAGTATGACTGTAGGTGGACGTACTGGCCATCCAGTTGGCATGATTTTGAGCGGCTGCGGCCAGGGCTGCATTATATTCAAAGGGATGTTGGCCGTATGAAGCCCGTACCTGATTGACCAGGGCCACAATTTGACTTTGCGGGTCTTGGGCAACGGCCGTTGCTGTTGGCCGCAAGCTGCCTATTAACCCCAGCACCAAAAGCAACAGCAGCCCTTTCCACATCATCTGACGCATCATAGACCCCAACTATAGCAAGAAGCGCGACGGCGTACAAAGAGGGTTAACCGCTGCTCACCTAAATTGCCGAATTGTTGATAATAGGGAAAATTGGGTAGCGTAGGGCGTAGGGCGTAGGGAGTTGTCGTTACGGCCTACGCACTACGTAAATTTTCCTACTTTTCCACGGAGGTTAACAACATGAAAACAGCCATTATTGTACACGGCGGGGCCGGGGCCTGGGATACGGACTCAGAGCGGCTAGAGCAAGGGCGGCGAGCCTGTCGACAGGCGGCCCAGGCGGGACAGGCGGTTTTGCTCAATGGCGGCAGCGCGCTGGATGCGGTCGAAACGGCCGTTCGCGTTCTCGAAGACAGCCCTTACCTGGACGCCGGACGGGGCAGCTACCTGAACAGCGAGGGGCAAATTGAGATGGACGCCTTTATCATGAACGGCCGTACCCTCGATTTAGGCGCGGTTGGAGCCGTCCAGCTCATTCAGAACCCGATCAGACTGGCCCGCCGCGTCATGATCGACAGCCCTCACTGCTTTCTGGTCGGGCGCGGCGCAGAGGCGTTCGCCGAGAGCGTGGGCATTCCCCGCTGCACGCTGGACGATTTGGTAGCCCGCGAGAGCATGGACGCCCTGGACATTGCCAGCGGCCATCCCTTAACGGCCGTTACCAGCGATACGGTAGGCGCGACCGCTCTCGACCACTACGGCGATTTGGCCGCTGCCACCTCCACCGGCGGTACGCGGCGTAAACTGCCCGGCCGCGTCGGCGACAGCCCGCTAGTGGGCGCGGGCGGCTATGCCGACAACCGGACGGCCGCCCTTAGCGCCACCGGTCACGGCGAGGCATTGATGAAGGTCCTCATCTGTAAGACGGCTTCAGATTTTGTAGGGCAGGGCTTTTCGGCCCAGGCAGCCTGCGAAACGGCCGTACGCCTGCTCCACGAGCGCGTTAAGGGATTGGGCGGCCTGATTGCCGTCGATCACCAGGGACGCATTGGTTTTGCCTATAATACAGCCGCCATGCCCTACGCCTACGCAGTGGGCGACCAAGAAATCATGAGCGGCCACTAACCTGTTATGTCACTAAAAATCGGTATTGTCGGTCTGCCCAACGTGGGTAAATCGACGCTATTCAACGCTCTGACCCAAACGCAGCAGGCCGAAGCAGCCAACTATCCCTTCTGCACCATCGAGCCAAACCAGGCCATTGTGCCTGTGCCCGACGTGCGGCTAGAGCGGCTGCATGGGCTACTGGGCGTGCCTAACGCCATCCCCACCACAATTGAGTTTGTGGACATTGCCGGTCTGGTCAAGGGAGCCAGCCGAGGCGAAGGGCTGGGCAACAAATTCCTGGGCCAGATTCGGGAGGCGGACGCGCTGATTCACGTGGTGCGCTGCTTTGACGATGCCAACGTGGTCCATATCAGCGAAAGGCCCGATCCGGTCAACGATATTGAGATTATCAACCTGGAGCTGGCCCTGGCCGATTTGCAGCAGCTTGAGCGCAAAATCGAGAAGCTGGAGCGGCAGGTCAAAGGGGATCGGCCAACGTACCAACCGCTGCTAGTAGTAGCCCACGCTCTGCAAGAGCAGTTGGAAGCGGGTATCCCTGTCTCTCACTACCCACAGCCTGAGAATGCGGCTTTTGTGTCGCTCAACCGGGAACTGCGCTTTTTGACGGGCAAGCCGGTCATCTATGCCGCCAATGTGGATGAGACCCAATTGCGGGCGGATAATGCGTATGTAACGGCCGTTCACACCATCGCCCAAGAAGCCCCGGTCGTCAAGCTGAGTGCCCAACTGGAAGCCGAAATGGCCACCATGGACGCGGCCGAGCGGGCCGAGTTTATGGCCCTGGCCGGTATCGAGGAAGGGGGCCTGGCCCAGGTCATCCGGCAGGGGTACGCCATGCTGGGGCTGATCAGCTTTTTCACCCACAACAAGCAAGAAGTGCGGGCCTGGACCGTGGCCAAAGGGGCCAGCGCGCCCCAAGCGGCCGGCGTTATTCACACCGACTTTGAGCGGGGTTTTATCCGGGCCGAGGTGGTAGGGTATGAGACGTTTGTGGCGCACGGGGGGCAAACGGCCGTTAAAGCGGCCGGTGCCCTGCGCGTTGAGGGGCGGGAGTATGTGGTGCAGGACGGGGACATTATCTTTTTCCGCTTTAATGTGTAACCCACGAAACTGCTGCTGGAAACAGAATTATTAATTGTCGAATTGCTGAATTGTCAAATTGTTAATGAGCTTCGCCGGTCATGTCATTAACAATTCACAAATTCACAAATTCACGAATTAATTGTTATCAACAAAAGTTGTCGATACTGGCACCGTTAGTGGGCACTGTCAGCGCCAAACGTCCGGGTTTCCAGCCCCAGCAGGTGAAACACCCGGCCAAAGGCGATGATCAGCAGTAAAATGATCAGCAGCCCCCAGCCAAAACGGAGTTCGTAACGCACGAATAGAGCCACCAGACTGAAGACCAGGCCCAGCATCAGGGTCAAAGCCAACTGGCGCAGATGGCTGCCGATAAGCTGGTCGGCCTGTTCGATGCGGGCCACCCGCTGCAAACGTCGCCAAAAGGCGTCCAGGTCCCAGGCAGCCAGGGTGGTTAGCATTCCGCCCAGCAGCCAACCGGCAGCCACGTCTAACCAGGCGCCGTAGGCCAGCAGCAAGCAGCCGGCCGCCAGCAGATAATTGGCATAGCTATCGGGAATGTATTCGGCCGTTTTTGCCACCCTCTCACCCCAAAACAGCAGCAGCCAAACGGCCGTCCATACCCCCCACCAGGCCAGCAGCGGCCACGCCGCCACCAAACCGGCCCCCACGGCCGGCAGCAGGCCAGCTATCAAAATAAGGATTGGTTGGTAGGTTTTTATCTGGTTCATCTTAATCACGATTGAGTCTGCTGAAAAGACCGAGTTTTTTGCCAAAACGCATCACAATCACCAGAGTGGTTGGCCTTGAAAAACTCGGTTTTGGGACCTTTGGATGCCCCTTACCGCAAAACACGCATTACGCGGCCAGGTGGTCCCATGCGGACGCTGGCCTGAATCATCTCATCCAGCGAGCGGTCTACGGGCCAATCGACCACGGTAACGCCCCCCTGCCGCACCCGGCGCAAAAAGAGACGCCGCTCTATACGGGCCAGTCGTTGCGCCGTATCTAGCAGGTGGCCGGGCGGCAGATGGCTGGCCTCAAACTGAATCGGATCGGGGCTGACGACCATCACGGCATAGCCATAGGCCCGCAGCCGCAGCAGCATGGTCTCATCTCCGGGCAGCAGCGGGCTGACAAAAATAAGCTGCGAACGCGAGGGGAAAAGTCGGGTTGGCAAATAGTTCAAACTGCTAAAAACCTGGCTGTCGGCCGGCGCGGCCGTGGCCAGGGCACGCAGCACCCGTTCTCGCTGCGTTTTGCCATAGCCGGGGAAAATCCAGTCAACCGACTGGCCATACAGCAGCAGCCCCAGCCGGTGGCCTTCGCGCAGCAGCGCATCGGCCAGCGCCGCGGCCGCTTCCACCTCATACTCTAACAAAGAGCGATGGCCGAAAGAGAGCAATCCCTGCCGCCGCGTATCCACAATCAGGCCAATGTCGGTAATGCGCTCTTGCTCAAATTCGGTGGTATAGGGTGTGTCGCCGTAGCGAGCCATAGCCCGCCAGTTGACGCGCCGAAAGGGGTCGCCGGGCTGGTATTGGCGCACGCCGTAAAAATCGACGCCCGCCCCGGCCTGGCGCGAGGGCAGCGGCCCGGTAAAACCCAGCGTCCGCAGGGCACGCAGGGGTACATGGCGCAGCCGTCGATAGGCCGGAATAACGGAGAGCTGGGCCGGGGCTTCGTAAACCAGCTTTTGCTTGAAGAGGCCAAACGGCTCGCCTGCTTCTACCCTGATGTCGGGCAAGACGAATGTACCCCGCGCCCCGCGCACGGTGTAGGTCAAGGTAAGGCTCTGACCGGCGGGCAGCGGGGCTAGTACCTGCGCTTCGCCTGCTTCAATTGATAACGCATCGGGTAGAATGTCTTCGACCAGCAGTTCGCCAATGGCCGGGCCCTGGTTGGTGATGGTGAGGGTAACGGCCGTTTCGCCCCCCACCCGAATCGTCGTATCAGCCACCGTTCGTTCGCAATACAGGTCCGGCTGCGGCACGCGCCAGTAGAGGGACAGCCCCAGATAAACCAGCAGCGGCAGCGCCAACGCAATCATAGCGTGATTGAGCAGACCAGCCCCGGCAATAGCCAGCCCATAAGCCAAAAAAACCAGCAGAAAGGCCTGTTTACTCATCGTTAGTGGGTATGACCGGCACCGGCACGCTGCGTAACACCGTCTCGATCACATCTTCGGTCGCCCCCCGCCGCAGCCATAGTTCCGGGTCTAAAATGAGGCGGTGACCCAGCGCCGGCCGCACAAAGCGTTTGACATCATCGGGCAGCACAAAGCCACGCCCCTGCATGGCGGCCCAGGCACGGGACAGCTTGAACAGGGCCAGCGACCCGCGCGGGCTGGCCCCCACCACCACCTGGTTGTGCTGGCGCGTAGCCAAAACCAGTTTAATGATGTACTGTTCAATATCGGCCGACAGGTAAACCTGCTCCACCAATTCGCGCATCTGCAATAGCTCGTCGCCGCTGGTTTTGGGGGCGAGGATCACCTCATCCTGACCGCGCTGCTGCCGCCGCCGCAGAATTTCCTGTTCCTCGGCCGCGCTGGGGTAGCCCACCGACAGCTTAATAATAAAGCGGTCTAGCTGGGCTTCGGGCAGGGGGAAAGTGCCCTCGTACTCAATCGGGTTTTGGGTAGCAATAACCAGGAAGGGATGGGGCAGCCGTTGCGTTTCTCCTTCTAGCGTCACCTGGTACTCCTGCATCGCTTCGAGCAGAGCAGATTGGGTTTTGGGTGAGGCGCGGTTGATCTCGTCGGCCAGAATGATGTTGGTGAAGATAGGGCCACGGCGCACCACAAAGCTGTTGCTGCTGCGGTCGTAGACGTAGCCGCCGGTAATATCGCCGGGCAGCAGGTCGGGGGTAAACTGGATGCGCTTAAAGTCAAGTCCGAGAACGGTGGCAAAGCTACGGGCAATCAGCGTTTTGGCCAGGCCAGGATAATCTTCAAACAGAACATGACCGCCGGGGGTGAGAACGGCCGTTAACAAGGCCATCAATAATTCCCGCTTGCCAATAATGGCCCGTTCTACCTCATCTAATATCCGGTCGGCCCAGGCAGAAACGGCCGTTGTGTCTACACTCATGTTTCACCTCCAACATTCTCTTCCAATAAATTGAGCAATGCTTCCATTTCCGGCGTCTGCGTAACGGTTCGCTGCCCCGTCAGCGACGCCTCATTTGTCTCGCTTTGCCCCGTTTGCAAAAAAGCCTGCACAGCCTCATCCAGGTCCAGCGTACCGGCCCGCAAGCGGGCACGCAGTTTACCCAGCGGCTGCCGCTGCTGCTGCGACAAAACCGCCAACGTTACCTGCTGCAAGCGGCCGAGCGGAATACGCCCCAGCCGGGTCGGGGTGTAGTTCATCGTCAGCGTCTTTATCCAGCCCTGCACAGCGCCGACCGGGCGCAAGGTGGTTACGGGCCATGCCGGCACGGTGAAACCTCTACTGAGCAGCCACACAAAATGAAACATGGCTAGAATTGCCAAGTAACCCCAAATCTCGTCTTGAGGCAATCCGCGCAGGCGTAGGGCCAGCAGCCACAGGGTGCGAGCTACGCTATCCAGGATGCCTTGCATCATGTCGCGCAAGAACCAGGCGGTCAGAAGAGAGGTGAGCAGCAAGATGACCAGGCCGGTCGGACCGACCCAGACGGGCATTCGTCGCCGCCAGGCTGCGATTTGCCGGAACAGTTTCGTTTGTCTCATGGCGTTGCTCCTTCACCGGCAGCAGCGATGATCTTAGTCAGGCTGTCAATGGCCTGGGCCTGGTCCTCGGGTTGGGGGGCGTAACGGCCGTAACGCACCTGCTCAAATAGATGAACGAGCGTACTCACTGCGGCGGCAGGCAGCCCCAGCCGCAACAATTCCTGCTCAAATTCGCGTACGGTCATTGTCTGTTCTCGTTCGAGACCCTGGGTTATGCGCACCGCCTGCTCCATGTCGGTGTAGCAGCGCAGCACCACATCGCTCAACGGTTTACCTTGTCTAAGGGCGATAACGGCCGTTTCTGCCTGCCGCCCTACCTCTTGGAGCGGCTCCTCTATATCAACCATTTGACCGGCTGGTACCAGGCGCGCAAACGCATAAAGCAAACTAAAGATAAGGAGCAGAACAACAAAAACGACCAAAGCACCAGCCAACAGCGTCACCCAATCCGGCACAGGATCGGGCGGATCAAGTTCCACCACAGGCTGCGGCACGCCGGGCGCTGCCAACGCCTCCGGCGTAGCCTCAGGTTCATCCTCCTCAACCAGTTCCTCTTCTTCAGCAGGCAGTTCCACTTCAACCACAGGAGCCAAAGAAATGAAGGCACCACAGGCCCCCAGCACCGCCACAATCACCAGCATAGTGCGCCAAAAGTTGGTCCAGGTGCGACGACGCCAATAGATGGCCAGCGTCAGAATGATTATCAGCAGCGCGGCATAAACGAAGGGAAGAATATTGACCTGCCCGGCAATGGTGTCGAGCCGCCAATTGCTGGCGAATTGTGCGCCATCATCCAGCATGAGATCTGGCAGCCCGGCTGCCAGCAGAACCAGCAGCAGCACGATTGCTCCCAACCATAAAATCAGCCTTCGTCGGATTTCTTGATCTGATGTCATTTTTGTGCAAGAACGACGCGCTTCAAAAGTGCGTCATACTACTCAACATCATATACGACGCGGTTCGATTCGTCCAATTTGCTCTTTGCTTTAACGAAAAGTAAATTTTGCTTGACTTTGTGTTATAATAGGCGGCAGCTAACTATTTTCACCCAATTATTAGAGAGTGGAGAACGAATCAATGGCTAAACGTAAAGTTGCATTAACCGAAACCCAGAAGAAGCGTAACGAGCAGATTTTGTCGAAGTTACGGGAAGAACAACAAAGATTGTTTGAGGACACGCGCAAGCTGCAGCAGAATTGGAAGAAAAGACGAGCGGAACACCGTCGCCGGCAAAGCCATCCGCACAGTATGGGGGACTAGCGCAGACCATATAGCCAATTGGTCAAGTAAAATTGAATAGGAAAAAGGCCAGGCAAAACGGCCGTTTTGCCTGGCCTTTTTCCTATTCAATTTTACTTGACCAATTGGCTATATGGTCTGCGCTAGTCCCCCATACTGTGCGGATGGCTTTGCCGGCGACGGTGTTCCGCTCGTCTTTTCTTCCAATTCTGCTGCAGCTTGCGCGTGTCCTCAAACAATCTTTGTTGTTCTTCCCGTAACTTCGACAAAATCTGCTCGTTACGCTTCTTCTGGGTTTCGGTTAATGCAACTTTACGTTTAGCCATTGATTCGTTCTCCACTCTCTAATAATTGGGTGAAAATAGTTAGCTGCCGCCTATTATAACACAAAGTCAAGCAAAATTTACTTTTCGTTAAAGCAAAGAGCAAATTGGACGAATCGAACCGCGTCGTATATGATGTTGAGTAGTATGACGCACTTTTGAAGCGCGTCGTTCTTGCACAAAAATGACATCAGATCAAGAAATCCGACGAAGGCTGATTTTATGGTTGGGAGCAATCGTGCTGCTGCTGGTTCTGCTGGCAGCCGGGCTGCCAGATCTCATGCTGGATGATGGCGCACAATTCGCCAGCAATTGGCGGCTCGACACCATTGCCGGGCAGGTCAATATTCTTCCCTTCGTTTATGCCGCGCTGCTGATAATCATTCTGACGCTGGCCATCTATTGGCGTCGTCGCACCTGGACCAACTTTTGGCGCACTATGCTGGTGATTGTGGCGGTGCTGGGGGCCTGTGGTGCCTTCATTTCTTTGGCTCCTGTGGTTGAAGTGGAACTGCCTGCTGAAGAAGAGGAACTGGTTGAGGAGGATGAACCTGAGGCTACGCCGGAGGCGTTGGCAGCGCCCGGCGTGCCGCAGCCTGTGGTGGAACTTGATCCGCCCGATCCTGTGCCGGATTGGGTGACGCTGTTGGCTGGTGCTTTGGTCGTTTTTGTTGTTCTGCTCCTTATCTTTAGTTTGCTTTATGCGTTTGCGCGCCTGGTACCAGCCGGTCAAATGGTTGATATAGAGGAGCCGCTCCAAGAGGTAGGGCGGCAGGCAGAAACGGCCGTTATCGCCCTTAGACAAGGTAAACCGTTGAGCGATGTGGTGCTGCGCTGCTACACCGACATGGAGCAGGCGGTGCGCATAACCCAGGGTCTCGAACGAGAACAGACAATGACCGTACGCGAATTTGAGCAGGAATTGTTGCGGCTGGGGCTGCCTGCCGCCGCAGTGAGTACGCTCGTTCATCTATTTGAGCAGGTGCGTTACGGCCGTTACGCCCCCCAACCCGAGGACCAGGCCCAGGCCATTGACAGCCTGACTAAGATCATCGCTGCTGCCGGTGAAGGAGCAACGCCATGAGACAAACGAAACTGTTCCGGCAAATCGCAGCCTGGCGGCGACGAATGCCCGTCTGGGTCGGTCCGACCGGCCTGGTCATCTTGCTGCTCACCTCTCTTCTGACCGCCTGGTTCTTGCGCGACATGATGCAAGGCATCCTGGATAGCGTAGCTCGCACCCTGTGGCTGCTGGCCCTACGCCTGCGCGGATTGCCTCAAGACGAGATTTGGGGTTACTTGGCAATTCTAGCCATGTTTCATTTTGTGTGGCTGCTCAGTAGAGGTTTCACCGTGCCGGCATGGCCCGTAACCACCTTGCGCCCGGTCGGCGCTGTGCAGGGCTGGATAAAGACGCTGACGATGAACTACACCCCGACCCGGCTGGGGCGTATTCCGCTCGGCCGCTTGCAGCAGGTAACGTTGGCGGTTTTGTCGCAGCAGCAGCGGCAGCCGCTGGGTAAACTGCGTGCCCGCTTGCGGGCCGGTACGCTGGACCTGGATGAGGCTGTGCAGGCTTTTTTGCAAACGGGGCAAAGCGAGACAAATGAGGCGTCGCTGACGGGGCAGCGAACCGTTACGCAGACGCCGGAAATGGAAGCATTGCTCAATTTATTGGAAGAGAATGTTGGAGGTGAAACATGAGTGTAGACACAACGGCCGTTTCTGCCTGGGCCGACCGGATATTAGATGAGGTAGAACGGGCCATTATTGGCAAGCGGGAATTATTGATGGCCTTGTTAACGGCCGTTCTCACCCCCGGCGGTCATGTTCTGTTTGAAGATTATCCTGGCCTGGCCAAAACGCTGATTGCCCGTAGCTTTGCCACCGTTCTCGGACTTGACTTTAAGCGCATCCAGTTTACCCCCGACCTGCTGCCCGGCGATATTACCGGCGGCTACGTCTACGACCGCAGCAGCAACAGCTTTGTGGTGCGCCGTGGCCCTATCTTCACCAACATCATTCTGGCCGACGAGATCAACCGCGCCTCACCCAAAACCCAATCTGCTCTGCTCGAAGCGATGCAGGAGTACCAGGTGACGCTAGAAGGAGAAACGCAACGGCTGCCCCATCCCTTCCTGGTTATTGCTACCCAAAACCCGATTGAGTACGAGGGCACTTTCCCCCTGCCCGAAGCCCAGCTAGACCGCTTTATTATTAAGCTGTCGGTGGGCTACCCCAGCGCGGCCGAGGAACAGGAAATTCTGCGGCGGCGGCAGCAGCGCGGTCAGGATGAGGTGATCCTCGCCCCCAAAACCAGCGGCGACGAGCTATTGCAGATGCGCGAATTGGTGGAGCAGGTTTACCTGTCGGCCGATATTGAACAGTACATCATTAAACTGGTTTTGGCTACGCGCCAGCACAACCAGGTGGTGGTGGGGGCCAGCCCGCGCGGGTCGCTGGCCCTGTTCAAGCTGTCCCGTGCCTGGGCCGCCATGCAGGGGCGTGGCTTTGTGCTGCCCGATGATGTCAAACGCTTTGTGCGGCCGGCGCTGGGTCACCGCCTCATTTTAGACCCGGAACTATGGCTGCGGCGGGGGGCGACCGAAGATGTGATCGAGACGGTGTTACGCAGCGTGCCGGTGCCGGTCATACCCACTAACGATGAGTAAACAGGCCTTTCTGCTGGTTTTTTTGGCTTATGGGCTGGCTATTGCCGGGGCTGGTCTGCTCAATCACGCTATGATTGCGTTGGCGCTGCCGCTGCTGGTTTATCTGGGGCTGTCCCTCTACTGGCGCGTGCCGCAGCCGGACCTGTATTGCGAACGAACGGTGGCTGATACGACGATTCGGGTGGGGGGCGAAACGGCCGTTACCCTCACCATCACCAACCAGGGCCCGGCCATTGGCGAACTGCTGGTCGAAGACATTCTACCCGATGCGTTATCAATTGAAGCAGGCGAAGCGCAGGTACTAGCCCCGCTGCCCGCCGGTCAGAGCCTTACCTTGACCTACACCGTGCGCGGGGCGCGGGGTACATTCGTCTTGCCCGACATCAGGGTAGAAGCAGGCGAGCCGTTTGGCCTCTTCAAGCAAAAGCTGGTTTACGAAGCCCCGGCCCAGCTCTCCGTTATTCCGGCCTATCGACGGCTGCGCCATGTACCCCTGCGTGCCCTGCGGACGCTGGGTTTTACCGGGCCGCTGCCCTCGCGCCAGGCCGGGGCGGGCGTCGATTTTTACGGCGTGCGCCAATACCAGCCCGGCGACCCCTTTCGGCGCGTCAACTGGCGGGCTATGGCTCGCTACGGCGACACACCCTATACCACCGAATTTGAGCAAGAGCGCATTACCGACATTGGCCTGATTGTGGATACGCGGCGGCAGGGATTGCTCTCTTTCGGCCATCGCTCTTTGTTAGAGTATGAGGTGGAAGCGGCCGCGGCGCTGGCCGATGCGCTGCTGCGCGAAGGCCACCGGCTGGGGCTGCTGCTGTATGGCCAGTCGGTTGACTGGATTTTCCCCGGCTATGGCAAAACGCAGCGAGAACGGGTGCTGCGTGCCCTGGCCACGGCCGCGCCGGCCGACAGCCAGGTTTTTAGCAGTTTGAACTATTTGCCAACCCGACTTTTCCCCTCGCGTTCGCAGCTTATTTTTGTCAGCCCGCTGCTGCCCGGAGATGAGACCATGCTGCTGCGGCTGCGGGCCTATGGCTATGCCGTGATGGTCGTCAGCCCCGATCCGATTCAGTTTGAGGCCAGCCATCTGCCGCCCGGCCACCTGCTAGATACGGCGCAACGACTGGCCCGTATAGAGCGGCGTCTCTTTTTGCGCCGGGTGCGGCAGGGGGGCGTTACCGTGGTCGATTGGCCCGTAGACCGCTCGCTGGATGAGATGATTCAGGCCAGCGTCCGCATGGGACCACCTGGCCGCGTAATGCGTGTTTTGCGGTAAGGGGCATCCAAAGGTCCCAAAACCGAGTTTTTCAAGGCCAACCACTCTGGTGATTGTGATGCGTTTTGGCAAAAAACTCGGTCTTTTCAGCAGACTCAATCGTGATTAAGATGAACCAGATAAAAACCTACCAACCAATCCTTATTTTGATAGCTGGCCTGCTGCCGGCCGTGGGGGCCGGTTTGGTGGCGGCGTGGCCGCTGCTGGCCTGGTGGGGGGTATGGACGGCCGTTTGGCTGCTGCTGTTTTGGGGTGAGAGGGTGGCAAAAACGGCCGAATACATTCCCGATAGCTATGCCAATTATCTGCTGGCGGCCGGCTGCTTGCTGCTGGCCTACGGCGCCTGGTTAGACGTGGCTGCCGGTTGGCTGCTGGGCGGAATGCTAACCACCCTGGCTGCCTGGGACCTGGACGCCTTTTGGCGACGTTTGCAGCGGGTGGCCCGCATCGAACAGGCCGACCAGCTTATCGGCAGCCATCTGCGCCAGTTGGCTTTGACCCTGATGCTGGGCCTGGTCTTCAGTCTGGTGGCTCTATTCGTGCGTTACGAACTCCGTTTTGGCTGGGGGCTGCTGATCATTTTACTGCTGATCATCGCCTTTGGCCGGGTGTTTCACCTGCTGGGGCTGGAAACCCGGACGTTTGGCGCTGACAGTGCCCACTAACGGTGCCAGTATCGACAACTTTTGTTGATAACAATTAATTCGTGAATTTGTGAATTTGTGAATTGTTAATGACATGACCGGCGAAGCTCATTAACAATTTGACAATTCAGCAATTCGACAATTAATAATTCTGTTTCCAGCAGCAGTTTCGTGGGTTACACATTAAAGCGGAAAAAGATAATGTCCCCGTCCTGCACCACATACTCCCGCCCCTCAACGCGCAGGGCACCGGCCGCTTTAACGGCCGTTTGCCCCCCGTGCGCCACAAACGTCTCATACCCTACCACCTCGGCCCGGATAAAACCCCGCTCAAAGTCGGTGTGAATAACGCCGGCCGCTTGGGGCGCGCTGGCCCCTTTGGCCACGGTCCAGGCCCGCACTTCTTGCTTGTTGTGGGTGAAAAAGCTGATCAGCCCCAGCATGGCGTACCCCTGCCGGATGACCTGGGCCAGGCCCCCTTCCTCGATACCGGCCAGGGCCATAAACTCGGCCCGCTCGGCCGCGTCCATGGTGGCCATTTCGGCTTCCAGTTGGGCACTCAGCTTGACGACCGGGGCTTCTTGGGCGATGGTGTGAACGGCCGTTACATACGCATTATCCGCCCGCAATTGGGTCTCATCCACATTGGCGGCATAGATGACCGGCTTGCCCGTCAAAAAGCGCAGTTCCCGGTTGAGCGACACAAAAGCCGCATTCTCAGGCTGTGGGTAGTGAGAGACAGGGATACCCGCTTCCAACTGCTCTTGCAGAGCGTGGGCTACTACTAGCAGCGGTTGGTACGTTGGCCGATCCCCTTTGACCTGCCGCTCCAGCTTCTCGATTTTGCGCTCAAGCTGCTGCAAATCGGCCAGGGCCAGCTCCAGGTTGATAATCTCAATATCGTTGACCGGATCGGGCCTTTCGCTGATATGGACCACGTTGGCATCGTCAAAGCAGCGCACCACGTGAATCAGCGCGTCCGCCTCCCGAATCTGGCCCAGGAATTTGTTGCCCAGCCCTTCGCCTCGGCTGGCTCCCTTGACCAGACCGGCAATGTCCACAAACTCAATTGTGGTGGGGATGGCGTTAGGCACGCCCAGTAGCCCATGCAGCCGCTCTAGCCGCACGTCGGGCACAGGCACAATGGCCTGGTTTGGCTCGATGGTGCAGAAGGGATAGTTGGCTGCTTCGGCCTGCTGCGTTTGGGTCAGAGCGTTGAATAGCGTCGATTTACCCACGTTGGGCAGACCGACAATACCGATTTTTAGTGACATAACAGGTTAGTGGCCGCTCATGATTTCTTGGTCGCCCACTGCGTAGGCGTAGGGCATGGCGGCTGTATTATAGGCAAAACCAATGCGTCCCTGGTGATCGACGGCAATCAGGCCGCCCAATCCCTTAACGCGCTCGTGGAGCAGGCGTACGGCCGTTTCGCAGGCTGCCTGGGCCGAAAAGCCCTGCCCTACAAAATCTGAAGCCGTCTTACAGATGAGGACCTTCATCAATGCCTCGCCGTGACCGGTGGCGCTAAGGGCGGCCGTCCGGTTGTCGGCATAGCCGCCCGCGCCCACTAGCGGGCTGTCGCCGACGCGGCCGGGCAGTTTACGCCGCGTACCGCCGGTGGAGGTGGCAGCGGCCAAATCGCCGTAGTGGTCGAGAGCGGTCGCGCCTACCGTATCGCTGGTAACGGCCGTTAAGGGATGGCCGCTGGCAATGTCCAGGGCGTCCATGCTCTCGCGGGCTACCAAATCGTCCAGCGTGCAGCGGGGAATGCCCACGCTCTCGGCGAACGCCTCTGCGCCGCGCCCGACCAGAAAGCAGTGAGGGCTGTCGATCATGACGCGGCGGGCCAGTCTGATCGGGTTCTGAATGAGCTGGACGGCTCCAACCGCGCCTAAATCGAGGGTACGGCCGTTCATGATAAAGGCGTCCATCTCAATTTGCCCCTCGCTGTTCAGGTAGCTGCCCCGTCCGGCGTCCAGGTAAGGGCTGTCTTCGAGAACGCGAACGGCCGTTTCGACCGCATCCAGCGCGCTGCCGCCATTGAGCAAAACCGCCTGTCCCGCCTGGGCCGCCTGTCGACAGGCTCGCCGCCCTTGCTCTAGCCGCTCTGAGTCCGTATCCCAGGCCCCGGCCCCGCCGTGTACAATAATGGCTGTTTTCATGTTGTTAACCTCCGTGGAAAAGTAGGAAAATTTACGTAGTGCGTAGGCCGTAACGACAACTCCCTACGCCCTACGCCCTACGCTACCCAATTTTCCCTATTATCAACAATTCGGCAATTTAGGTGAGCAGCGGTTAACCCTCTTTGTACGCCGTCGCGCTTCTTGCTATAGTTGGGGTCTATGATGCGTCAGATGATGTGGAAAGGGCTGCTGTTGCTTTTGGTGCTGGGGTTAATAGGCAGCTTGCGGCCAACAGCAACGGCCGTTGCCCAAGACCCGCAAAGTCAAATTGTGGCCCTGGTCAATCAGGTACGGGCTTCATACGGCCAACATCCCTTTGAATATAATGCAGCCCTGGCCGCAGCCGCTCAAAATCATGCCAACTGGATGGCCAGTACGTCCACCTACAGTCATACTGGAGCGGGCGGTTCGACGCCGCAGAGCCGGGCTACCGCTGCGGGCTACCAGGGCTTCGCTAGCGAGAATATCGTTGGCGGTACTGACCTCACGCCGCGCCAGGGCGTTATCTGGTGGCAAAACAGCGCCGTTCACCTCAACAGCATGACTTCTAGCCGCTACGTTCATGTGGGTATTGGCTTTGCCCAGGGGCATGGCCAGAACTTCTACGTGATGGTGATGGGCACGCCTGGCAACCTGCCCGCGCCGCCGTCAGGCCAGGGCCAGCGCAGCCAGCCGCTCATTGTGACCCCGATACAAATCAGTGAACCGCGTGAGGATGGCTCAATTGTCCACACGGTACAGGCGGGGCAGACGGCCTGGGCCATTGCCGCCCGCTATGAGATTGAGTTGGTGGATTTGCTGCGATTGAATGGGTTGGATGAAACGGCCGTTATTCAGCCCGGCGACGAGTTGATCATTCAACTGCCGGAAGGGATGCCTACGCCTACGCCACCCACTACCCATACCGTTCGGCGCGGCCAGACCGCCTGGGAGATTGCCTCGTTGTATTCGATTCCGCTGGCTGAGCTTTACTGGCTCAACGGGCTGACAGAGGAGTCGATCTTGCAGCCGGGCCAGGAACTGCGGGTGCGGCTGGCCCCCGGGGAATCACCGCCCCCTACGCCAACGCCGCGCGTGACTTATCGGGTCCGCAGCGGTGATACGCTCTGGTCGATTGCCATTCAGCACCGGCTGTCGCTGGAAGCGTTGCTGGCCTTTAATAACCTGACGCAAGATGTGGTGCTGTCGATTGGGCAGGAGTTATTGATTGTGGCCCCCACCCCGCTGCCTACGGCGACGCTCCCCCCACCGACGGCTACGGCCACGGCCGTTCCGACCGGCACGCCTACGCTAACACCCTCACCCGCTGCCGCCGAGCTGAGTGGCTTTGTTGTGCCTGAAACGGCCGTTGTCCCTACCGTAACCCCCACGCCTAACACGCAAACTCTGGCCAATGCCCTGAGTGGCGATCTGATTACCACCGGCACCATCGTCATCAGCGTGGGCCTGGCCCTGCTGGCCGGCGTGGCTGCTATCATGGTCCGCCGCGAAGCATAACCTCACTAAATTACAGTGCCGTCGGGAATAATTGCACCCTTCGGCACAATCACGATCCCATCCCGTGCGTACCAGTTGTCATGATCCCCGTCAGGCCGGTCAGGGATGCCGCGAATAATGACCTGACTGCCCAGGCGAGCATTCTTGTCTACGATGGCCGATTCAATGACTGAGCCGGCGCCAATGCCGATGTCTGGTTGACCCAGGTTGCGGTTTTCGGCCCGGTCAGCTTCCGTTTCATAGAAATCGGCCCCCATGAGAACGGCCCGTTGAATCTGGCAGCCGCTGGCCACAATGCTGCGCAGTCCTACCACCGTGTGGCGAATGGTGGCTTCCTGGATGCGACCGCCGTCGGCCAGCAGCACGTTGTGGAGGGTGCCGCCTTCAACTTTGGAGCCGGGCAAGAAGCGGGGGCGGGTGTAGATCGGTCGTTTGGGATCGTACAGGTTGAACTTGGGCAAAGGCGAGGCCATGTCCAGGTTGACCTCATAAAAGCGGCGAATCGTTCCAATGTCTTCCCAATAGCCCTCGAAGGGGTAGCCGACGACGTTGTAGTTGCCAATAGCGTTGGGGATGATGTGGTGGCCAAAGTCGGTGCCGTCATCTTTTTCGAGCAAGTGTAGCAGTTTGCTAGTGTTAAAGACGTAAATGCCCATCGAGGCCATGTAAGGTTTGGCGGGATTATCGCCGCTTTCAAAACCGGCCAGGGCTTCGTCGGTTTTCGGTTTTTCGGTGAACTCGGTAATACGGCCGCTTTCATCCATCTTCAAAATGCCAAAAGCCGACGCGCTTTCCCGGTCTACCGGCAGCACCCCAATGGTAATGTCGGCTCCACTGTCGATGTGGTGTTGGATATACTCTTGATAATCCATGCGGTAAAGGTGGTCGCCAGCCAGCACAATGGCATAGTCACTATCAGCCGACTTGATTTCCACAATCTGTTGGCGCACGGCATCGGCCGTTCCCTGATACCATTGGTCGCTATAAGGGGTTTGCTCAGCAGCCAGAACCTGCACCCAACCCCGGGTAAACATATCTCGATTATAGGTACGGTAGATGTGACGATGGAGCGAGACGGAATTGAACTGGGTTAGAATAGCGATTTTGTTGATGCCTGAATTCAGACAGTTGCTCATGGGAATATCGATCAAACGGTACTTGCCAGCCAATGGCACGGCCGGTTTGGCCCGGTCTCGCGTCAGAGGAAATAAGCGCGTGCCGGCACCGCCTCCCAAAATAACACCCAGAACATTCTGCTTGCGCATGGCTACCTCCTTGATAAACTTTATATAGGCTAGATTAGTAATTGGGATTGCTGGCTCTTTGGGAATTCAGAGCTTTGATGACCAGCCGTGCGTAGGACGCTAAATGCAAACAGCCAAACCTGACGCATATAGGTAAATCACTCAGAATCTTGAAGGCCTTGAATCACATCATAAAGTATAACGGTTTATGGCCGCTTTGGTAAGAGCTATTTGTCACTTTCTTATTAGGTCAAGGGATGTAACCTGATGCAGCCTGTTGGTTACCCGGTGCAACAAGCAGCTTTACGGCAAGTGTGGCAGACGTTTGTCACAAAAAATGAGGTTCATGCGCCGCCTGGCCTGCTGTTAGACCCGGCTGTGATTGAGTCGTGGCAGCGCTGCGCGGCCCGGCTTGATGCTCAAATTGCCCCGCGCCCTACCCGCTTGCGCGATCAATCACTCTCCGTCTTGCTTCGTTCTCAAGAAAACCTTATCTCCGTTGCGCTGCCCTACCTGGAGGACATCTACCAGTTTATCGAAGGGTCAGATTGTGCCATTTTGCTGACCGATAAGACGGCTTGTGTGTTGAGCATTTTGGGGGATGTTAGCGGGATGGGGTTGGTTGACGAGTTGAATCTAGGGCCGGGCGCTTATTGGTCAGAAAGCTATTTGGGTACCAATGCGCTGGCGCTGACGCTGCGCCTAACGATGCCGGTACAGGTGGTGGGACCAGAGCATTACTTTCATTCGCTGCATCACCTGACCACGACGGCCGCTACCATTCATGAAGCAAGAGGACGCGTTATTGGTACGCTCAGTATTGTTGGCCCGGCGGAGACGGCTACATCCCATACCCTGGCCCTCATATCGGGCGTGACGCGAGCGCTGAACAATCAGCTTCAAGCAAACCTTTATTTAGAAGAAGCCAATCTACGCCTGACTGAAGTCAACACGGTGCTGGAGTTGATTGATGAAGCAGTCATTGCCTGGGATAGTGATGATAGGGTGACGCTTTTTAATTCGGCGGCCTGCCGGATGTTTGGCTTATCGGCACCTACTGTGCTGGGACAGCCCCTTTCGTTTGTATTGCCGCTGCCTGTTCTGTGGCAGGAGGCAGTGCGCTCGCATCGCAGCCTGGCCAATGCCGAAACAACGCTGTCGGTAAACGGCCGTTCCCTTAACACCATGGCCAGTTTGCACCCCATTGCCGAAGGCAGCGCCAGCCCCGTTGGCTACATGGCCATCCTTACGCCGTCTGACCAGAAGGATCAACTGGTTAGTGCCCGGCGCCACAACCAGCCAACGCTCACGTTTGACGATTTATCGGCTGAATCGCCTACCATGCTGCGGGTGCTGCGCCAGGCCCGGGCGGCTGCCCGCGGTACGGCCGCCGTTTTGCTGCGGGGCGAAGGCGGCGTGGGTAAGCACCATCTGGCCCGCGCTATCCACAATACCAGCGACCGGGCCAATCGGCCGTTTATCGCGATCAACTGCCGGGCAATTCCCCACAGCCTGATGGCCCAAGAGTTTTTGGGTTTTGAAAAAGTTCGTGCCAGAGATAGTCGGCTCAGTAAATTTGAGTTAGCCGATGGTGGTACCCTTTTCCTCGGGCAGGTTGAAAGTCTGTCTCTCGAAATGCAGGCCGCCCTCCTGCAAATTATCGAAACGGGCACGGTCATGCGTATCGGCGGTACCAAACCGATTCCCGTTGACGTGCGCATTATCGCCGCTTCTTCGGCCGACTTAGAACGGGCTGTGGCTGAAGAAAATTTCCTGGGCCAGCTATACTACCGTTTCAATATTTTCAACATCAAGATACCCCCTTTACGTGATCGGTTGGAGGATGTTCCCCGACTGGCCAAACGCTTCTTAGATCGCCTGGATGGACAAGAGTCAGCCACAGATTATTATATTGACGAAGACGTTATGTCCATCTTGTATCGCTATCCCTGGCCGGGTAACGTCCGTGAGCTAGAAAACGTGCTTGAGCGTGCCCGCTATCACAGTCATGACGGCATCATTCGTCCACTTGATCTGCCGGAGATGGTGCGCAGTGGTCGGGTTATGGTAGCCACCTCACCCCAGCCGCAACCTATTATTTCTATTGCCGAAGCGGAGCGGAAAGCGATTATTAGAGCTGGTTGGGCCTGTCAGGGACATATCGGTGAAATGGCCCAATGCTTGAACATCAGCCGTACGACACTGTGGCGCAAAATGAAGCGTTTTAATATCTCCGCCGATGATTTTAGAAAAGAGCAAGTTGGTTTCAGCCAATCTACCGCCTAAGTTTGCCTCAAATCTCCTTTCGACGTGACTTACAAGAACCGAAAATGTTTCAAATCGAAACATTACGTGCCTATTTTGTTTCAGCTTGCAACAAAATTGGTCCTCCGCTTGCTTGCTAGGAAATTTCTCCTATCATACTGTTAGATTTTAATCTACCGTTAATTTTATCAACCGCAACCTTTAACCAAAGCATCTTTGGGGCAAGGTTCACGAGTTACATTCGGGTAGAGGAGGCTGTTTCCCACGATGGCCAAATGCAAGCTGAAATGGACAGACTTCAATTTGTCCATGCCCCGCAGGTCGCAGCAAGCGATAAATACAGCACCCATCTTGTTTGCATCATCATTAATTCGGCCACTGATGGAATACCTCAGTCATGGCGGCTGCTAAGGCTGCTCAACGACTGACAGGTTACTTTTTTTGTTGGCTCCAGCCTGACTAAATCCCTTAGTTCGTTTTAGAAAAGGAGGATAGCGATTGGTAGAACAGATAAGGCAGGTACGAGTTTAACCGGGCGCACAGATGGTAGACCTGAAAGAGAACCATAGCGCGAACAGAACGTTTACATGATGTGTTTCACTATTTTACTTTTTAGCTGCTGGGATTGCAGGCAGGGTAAGGCCCGCCGTGACCCGGTAGCCAACCATAGACTCTATTACAGGAGAGGAAAAAATGGATAACTTACTTGGTGAATTTCTGGGAACGATGTTCCTGATCATTTTGGGTAATGGCGTTGTTGCTAACGTACTGCTCAATAAATCCAAAGGCCAGAACGGCGGCTGGATTGTCATAACCACAGGCTGGGCCATGGCGGTTATGATTGGCGTTTTCGTCGCCATTTCCGCCGGTGCTCCGCAGGCTGATATTAACCCGGCCGTTACCATTGGCAAGTGGCTGATGTTAGATGTATACACGCCTGGTCAAGCCATTATGACAATGTTGGCCGAAATAGCCGGTGCCTTTACTGGGGCTATCATCGTCTTCCTGGCCTACTACCGTCATTGGGAAGCCACCGAAGACCCCGGCCTCAAACTGGCCGTTCACTGCACGGCCCCTGCGATTCGGGATACGCCCTGGAACATCGTAACTGAGGTAATCGGTACAATGGTTCTGCTCATTGGTGTTGGCGCTATCTTTAGCGGTGCTACCGATGGCAGCCCGGCTGTTGGCTTAGGCCCGTACCTGGTTGGTGCGTTGGTTTGGGGCATTGGCCTCTCGCTTGGTGGTCCCACAGGCTACGCCATTAACCCGGCTCGTGACCTCGGTCCGCGTATTGCCCACGCCATTCTGCCCATTGCGGGCAAAGGCGACTCTGATTGGGGCTACGGCTGGATTCCGGTGGTTGCGCCCCTGGTCGGCGGTGTGTTGGGTGCCCTGATTTGGCGACTGGTATTCTAAAATAAATAGAACCACTTGGTTTAGAGATGCTGACTGTCCGTAAGTCGGCATCTCTGAATCTGGGTGAAGGAGTCAACAACAAGATGAAAAAACTGATAAACGCCATAGATGATGTGGTCAAAGAGCAGTTAGAAGGCATGGCTGCGGCGCATCCTGATGTACTCACGGTCCATTATGAGCCGAACTTTGTGGTACGGGCCGATGCACCAGTGCAAGGCAAGGTCGCTTTGGTATCGGGCGGCGGCAGCGGCCACGAGCCAATGCACGGCGGTTTTGTAGGTATGGGCATGTTAGATGGTGCCTGTCCCGGTGAGGTTTTCACCTCCCCGACGCCAGACCAGATGTATGAGTGCGCCAAAGCGGTTGATGGCGGTGCTGGCGTTCTCTTCCTGGTGAAGAATTACACGGGCGACGTACTGAACTTTGAAACGGCCGCAGAGTTGGCTTTTGCAGACGGCATTAAAGTTCAGTCAATACTGATTGATGATGACGTAGCTGTAAAGGATAGCCTGTACACGGCCGGCCGTCGTGGTGTTGGTACAACTGTTTTGGCGGAAAAGATTGTAGGCGCGGCTGCCGAAGCTGGTTACAGCCTGGAGCAGTGTGCCGATCTCTGTCGCAAGGTGAATCAATACGGCCGTTCTATGGGCATGGCTATTACCTCCTGCATCGTGCCTGCCGCCGGCAAGCCCACCTTTGACCTCGGTGACGACGAAATCGAAATCGGCATCGGTATTCATGGCGAACCTGGCCAAAAGCGTGCCAAAATGATGACTGCCGACGAGATTACCGAAGCCCTGGCCCTCGAAATCATCGACGATGGCCCCTACAGCCGCACCGTGCGCGAATGGGACAACGCCAGTGGTGAGTGGGTCGAGAAAGACCTGGTTGACGAACCATTCCAGTCAGGCGATGAAGTCATTGCTTTTGTAAACAGCATGGGTGGCACGCCTGTTGCCGAACTATACGCAGTTTACCGCAAACTGGTTGAGATTTGTGAAGGTAAAGGCATCAAAATTGTGCGCAATTTGATCGGCCCCTACATCACCTCACTAGAAATGCAGGGCTGTTCCATCACCTTGCTCAAAGCAGACGAAGAAATTCTCAAATTCTGGGACGCACCCGTCAACACCCCTGGCTTACGGTGGGGCGCGTAAGAGCCATTATGAATTACGAGTTTCCATTCATAATTCGTAATTCATAATTCATACTTTCACGATAGGAGCTTGCCTCGCATGACGGTCACCAAAGAACAAATCATATCATGGCTAGAACAAGTCACCGAAGTCATGATCGCCAACAAGGAATACCTCACCGACCTGGACTCAGCCATTGGCGATGCCGACCACGGCAACAACATGTCTCGTGGTTTTCGCAAGGTTCTTGAAAAATTGCCTACCGTAGCTGATCGAGACATAGGCAACATCTTCAAAACAACCGGCATGGTTCTTATATCCAGTGTAGGTGGGGCTAGTGGCCCACTATACGGCACCTTCTTCATGCGAGGTGGTATGGCTGCCTCTGCCAAAGAAGAACTGAGCGGCCAGGACCTGTATCAGGTATTACAGTCTGGTGTGGAAGGTATTGTGCAAAGAGGCCGGGCACAAGTCGGCGATAAAACAATGATTGATGCCTGGACACCGGCCATGACGGCGCTGAAAGCAGCCCTAGACGATGGCGAAGATACGGTTTCGGCGCTGCGTCAGGCTGTGGCTGCCGCCGAACAGGGCATGAAGGATACCATTCCCCTACAGGCTAGAAAAGGACGTGCCAGCTATCTGGGTGAGCGCAGCATAGGCCACCAGGACCCTGGCGCAACTTCCACATTTCTCATATTAAACGCATTGCTAGAAGCAATCGAACAATAGTGAAAAGCTAAGCCACCTGGCCTGGCTTTCACAAAAGGAGTCAAGAAAATGGCAAAATATGTTGCTTCAATTGATCAAGGGACAACCAGTACCCGCTGTATGATTTTTACCCACAACGGCCAGCCAGTTGGCCAGCATCAGCTAGAGCATGAGCAGATTTATCCCAAACCCGGTTGGGTAGAGCATGATCCCAAAGAAATTTGGGAACGCACCCAAGAAGTGATTAAGGTTGCTATGCGCCGGGCCGGGGCTTCTGCCTCGGACATTGCTGCCGTTGGTATCACCAACCAGCGCGAAACGACCGTCGTCTGGAACAAGAAAACCGGTGAAGCTTACGGCAACGCCCTCGTCTGGCAAGACACCCGTACCGACCGCATTGTTAATGCCCTGTCTAAAGACGGTGGCCAGGATCGTTTCCGGCCGCAGGTTGGTTTGCCGCTGGCTACCTACTTCTCCGGCCCCAAAATCAAATGGATCCTGGACAATGTTGAAGGTGCCCGCGAAGCGGCCGAAGCCGGCGACGCTGTGTTTGGCAACATCGACACCTGGGTTGTCTGGAATCTGACCGGTGGTGTGAAAAGCGGGGCGCACGTAACTGACGTGACCAACGCCAGCCGTACCATGCTCATGAATCTGGATACCCTCGACTGGAACGCAGACATCGCGGCCGCAATGGACGTGCCTGTCAAGATGCTGCCCGCCATCAAGTCCTCCTCCGAAGTCTATGGCTACACCAAGAATGACGGCCCGTTTGGCGGTGAAATCCCCGTTGCCGGTATCTTGGGTGACCAGCAGGCTGCTACTGTTGGCCAGGCTTGCTTTGACGCGGGTGAGGCCAAGAATACCTATGGCACCGGCTGCTTCATGCTGCTCAATACCGGCACCGACCTGGTACACTCCAAGAATGGCCTGTTGACCACGCTTTGCTACAAGTTTGGTGACGAACCGGCTGTGTACGCTCTGGAAGGCTCAATTGCCATTACCGGTGCGTTGGTCCAATGGCTGCGTGACAACCTCAAGATGATCGACTCTGCGCCTGAAATTGAAGACCTGGCCAAGACGGTCGATGACAATGGCGGTATTTACTTTGTGCCTGCTTTCTCCGGCCTCTTTGCACCCTACTGGAAGTCGGATGCGCGTGGTGTAATCGTGGGTATGACCCGCTACGTCAACCGTGGTCATATCGCGCGTGCTGCGCTCGAAGCGACCGCGTACCAGACCCGCGAAGTAGCCGAGGCTATGACGGCCGATTCTGGTGTAGAACTCAAAGCCCTCAAAGTGGACGGTGGCATGGTTTACAACGACCTGCTGATGCAGTTCCAGTCAGACGTTCTGGGCGTGCCTGTGATTCGGCCTAAGGTTTCTGAGACAACTGCGCTTGGTTCCGCTTATGCGGCCGGCCTTGCCGTTGGTTTCTGGAAGAACACCGACGAAATGCGGGCCAACTGGGGCAAGGACAAGGAATGGGGCTCTGGCATGGACAGTGGCAAGCGTGAAAAGATGTTTGCCGAATGGAAAAAAGCGGTGACCCGTACTTTTGACTGGGTTGAAAACGACGCCTAGTCTGTTTATGTAGTTGATTAGAGTTTACCAGGAAACGTGAAGCGTGAAGCGTTGATCGCTTGTTGATCACGCTTTCACGTTTCACGTTTCATAGCTTAAGTGAGCCACAAATGCGAAAATTAGAAACCGAAGTATTGGTAATTGGTGGTGGAGCCACCGGAGCTGGTGTTGTCCAGGATGCGGCGCTGCGTGGTTTCAAAAGTATACTTGTTGAAAAGCGTGACCTGACGCACGGTACAACCGGTCGCTATCATGGCTTGTTGCACAGCGGCGGCCGTTACGTGACCAAAGACCCTAAGGCGGCCACCGAATGTATCGAAGAGAACATCATTCTGCGCCGTATTATGCCCCACTGTTTGGAAGATACAGGCGGCTTTTTTGTCACTACCCCCTGGGATGACCCGGACTATGCCGACTTGTTTGCCGAAAATTGCGCCAAAGCAAGCGTACCCTGTGAAGAAATTTCCATCAGCCAGATGTTAAAAGAGGAACCACACCTGAACCCTGACATCAGTCGTTGCTTCCGCGTGCCCGACGGATCGGCCGATTCCTTTTTAGCCACCCAGTGTGTGGCCGAATCGGCTCGCCAGCACGGGGCGCAAATCCTCAACTACCACGAGGTGCTGCGCCTGATTCGCAACGGTGACCAAATAGTTGGTGCTGTGTGCCATGATCTGGTAAAAGATGAAGAAGTAGCTATTTATGCCGACCTGGTAATCAATGCAGCCGGGGCCTGGGCCGGTAGAATTGCGGGCACGGCCGATATTGAGGTCAACGTGCGGGCCGGTAAAGGCACAATGGTGGCTGCCGCCTACCGCATTATCAATACCGTTGTCAACCGCTGCAAGATGCCGGCTGATGGTGACATCATCGTACCCATTCATACCGTGTCAGTCATTGGCACGACAGACGTGGACGTGCCTGACCCCGAGAAATTTGCGATTGAACCCTGGGAAGTGAAGCTGATGCTGCAAGAGGCGGACAAAATAGTGCCCGGCTTTAGTCAGATGCGGATGCTGCGGGCCTGGGGTGGCGTACGGCCGTTATATCAGGAAACCAAAGTGGCCGATACCCGCGATGTTACGCGTGCCTATACCCTATTGGACCATGAAACTCGTGATGGCGTGACCGGCATGATCACCATAACGGGGGGTAAATGGACCACCTACCGCCAGATGGCTGAAGTAACCGTCAACCGGGTCTGCGAAAAATTTGGCGTGGAGCGGCCGACGCGCACGCACGAAGAGGTGCTGCCGCATCTGTTTAGTTCTGGTCACGAAGACCCGAAAGGCTACCATTATCTCGGCTCTCGCCTGACGCGGGCTGAGACCAACAAAGAATATGGCAACTTTATCTGTGAATGTGAATTGGCCACCCGTGAAGATGTGGAAGCCTCAATTATCGAGGGTGACGCCAAAACTTTTGACGACGTGCGCCGCGATGTACGTCTGGGCATGGGTCCCTGTCAAGGTGGGTTCTGCACTTATCGCGTGACCGGGATGCTCCATGACCTGCGCCAGCAGCCAATTGAGCAAACCAATGTGGCCCTGCGTGACTTTTTGCAGGAGCGTTGGAAAGGGGTGCTGCCTATTTTGTGGGGGTCTCAGCTGAAGCAGCAACGGTTAGATGAGCTGATCTACATGAGCGTGTTGAATGCTGACCATCTACCGGGTGAGACAGCCTCTCGCTTAGGGCCAGCCATGTATGAACCCGGCACGGAGGAAGAGGTGCCGGCCACTGCTCATGTCTAAGAATGCGGCTCTTTAGTGATTTTGGGCCACCGGAGGTGCGACGCATCACCACAAACGCTCTTCTGCCTGGCCACGCGTGTTGCACACTATGGTTGGTTGTAAGTGACTCTACTGAAAAAAGGTCGAAAAACCGAGTTTTTCAGGCCCAGCTACTCTGGCGATTGTGGTTCTGTTTGGCTAAAAACTCGGTTTTTTGCAGTGAACTCGTAAGTGTAAAAGGATAAACAATGAGCAAAACAAATGAACTTTTGGTCGTAGGGGCTGGATTGGCCGGGCTGATGACAGCCTATCAGGCCGTCAGCCGGGGCCAGAAGGTGCGCGTTATTGCCAAAGGGTGGGGGGCTACCCATTGGCATTCGGGCTGCATTGACGTTCTGGGTTACTATCCCGTTGATGCCACCGAGCCGGTCACAGAGTTGAAAACGGCCGTTTCTCAACTCATCGCCGACAACCCCCACCACCCGTATGCCCTCGTCGGAATGGACGGCTTAAAGGCCGCTCTCGAAGCAATACAAGCCTTGTGTGGCGAAGCGGGCTACCCGCTGCACGGTTCACTCGACCAGAACTGGCTGCTACCCTCGGCGACGGGCACATTTCGCCCCACCTGCCTGGCCCCTGAAACGATGATCGCCGGCGACCTTAGCCGTGACGAACCGATGTTACTGGTCGGCTTCAAACAGATGCCCGACTTCTACGCTAATATTGTGGCCGGTAATTTGAACAAACAGGGCCAGGCGGCCAGCTACGTTACCCTTGACCTGCCCTTGCTGGCCAACCGCCGCTTTAACAACGCCGTCCTCACCGCCCGCATGATGGAACAGGCTGAGCTGCGTAACCAACTGGTTGCCGCTGTCAAGCCCCATCTGGGCCAGGCGCAGCGGATTGGCTTCCCGGCTTTTCTGGGACTACACCAGCCGTTGGTTGCTAAAGCCGCTCTGGAAGAGGCGTTGGGCCTGCCCGTGTTTGAGATACCGTCGCTGCCCCCCTCAGTACCGGGCATGCGGCTGCATGAAATTTTCAAGCAAGCCATTCAGCGGCAGGGATCGTTCGTCTATGATGGCATGGAGGCGTTCCGGGCTGAGAGTGAGGAGGGGCGCATAACGGCCGTTTTGACCGAAGCAGCCGCTCGCCCGCGCCGCCATCGGTTTGAGAAATATGTGCTGGCGACCGGCGGCATTTTGGGCGGTGGCATTACCACCAACATAGATGGCAAAGCCCGCGAGGTCGTTTTTGATCTGCCCGTTGCTGCTCCGGACAGCCGCCTTGACTGGTTCCGGCAAGACTTCATGCACAAAGAAGGCCATCCGATTTACCGCTCTGGGCTGACGGTCAACGAGGATTTCCAGCCCGTTAACGGTAACGGACCCGTTTATGAGAATGTATACGCGGCCGGTACGATCCTGGCTCACTGCGAAGTAATACGCGAACGTTCCTTCGAGGGTGTGGCGCTGGCAACCGGCTACAAAGTAGGAATTAGTATATAAAACGTTGTGCGTATTCCGTATTCCGCAACAGTGACGCCCTACGCAATACGCCCTACGCAAAATAAGGATGAATCATGCCAGAACGTAACGTATGGGAAGCTATTACCAATCTGGATGAGCTGGAAGCAAGCCATAAACCGGCTGAACTGACGCTGGACAACTGCATCAAGTGCAATGTCTGCGTCACCGCCTGCCCGGTATCGGCCGTTACCGACTTGTTTCCCGGTCCCAAATATGAAGCGCCACAGGCCGGTCGTTTCCGCCAGCCTGATCAGCCGCCAACCGACTACTCAGTTGACTACTGCAGCGGCTGCCGCGTCTGTAATATGGTGTGTCCCACCGGCGTCCGTATCGCCGAAATCAATGCCCGCGCTCGTGGCACCATTGTGCAGCAGGGTGGCTTTTCCGCCCGCAACCGGCTGCGGAATAACATGCTGGCCCGGCCTGAACTGCTGGCCAAATTTGGTAGCCCGCTGGCCCCGGTGGCCAACGCCTTCTTTAACAGCAGTGTAGGCGGCTGGTTTGCCGAAAAATTACTGGGCATTGCCGCCGATGCGCCGCTGCCCAAATTTACCAGCGAAAGTTTCCGCCGCTGGGTCAAGAACCGCAAACCACCGGCTACGGCCACGCGCAAGGTGGTCTACTTTACCGGCTGCTCCACTGAAGCCTACGAGCCACGGGTGGGCCGGGCGGCCGTTCACGTGCTTGAGGCCAATGGCTTCGAGGTATTGGTTCCGGAACAAAACTGCTGCGGTTTGCCCCTGCTCTCCAACGGGGAGTTCAAAGCAGCCTGGGATTATCACCAGAGCAATATCGACAAGTTAATCAGCTACGTCAAAGCAGGCTATGTCATTGTAGGTACCTCTACAAGCTGCACACTAACGCTTAAAGAAGAGGCTCCAGAACTGCTTGATTTTTATACCGACGACGCACGCCTGTTAGCAGCCAACACCTTTGACATTAACGAGTTTTTGGTGCTGCTCATGGAAGAGGGGCTACTCAACACGGACAATTTGCGTCCAATCCCCATGACGTTGCCTTACCATCCGCCCTGCCAATACCGCGCCCACCGAGTCGGCCGGCCGAGTGTGGAGATTATGTCGATCATCCCTGAGCTAAAGATTATCGAAAGTCAGGCTGCCTGCTGTGGTGTGGCCGGTACGTATGGGTATAAAGAGGAGAAATATCAAATAGCCATGGATGTAGGCAAGCCCCTCTTTGATTTTGTGCTGGATGTTGGCGCCCCGCTGTCAGTCTGTGATAGTGAGACGTGCCGTTGGCAAATTACGCACGGTACGAATAAGCCATCTGTTCATCCTGTCGAGCTGTTAGCTTTCGCTTATGGTTACACGGCCGAACCGCCGCTGGTTTACGTGTTACCACATTAAAACGTAGTGCGTAATGCGTAGCAATTCTTGTCCTACGCACTACGCACTACGCCCTGATTGATTATGGTCGGAATTGTCATCGTCTCTCACAGTAGATTGTTGGCCGAAGGCGTACGCGAGTTGGCCTTACAAATGAGCCAGGAACCAGTGCCGGTGGCGGTGGCGGCCGGTATTGATGCTTCTGACAGCTCCATTGGCACGGATCCCCTGGCTGTGCAAGAGGCCATTGAAATGGTCTATAGCGAAGCGGGCGTGGTGGTGCTGATGGACCTGGGCAGCGCTTTGATGAGCGCGGAAATGGCTCTGGAGTTTTTGCCGCCGGAACAGCAGGCAAACATTCATCTTTGTGGCGCTCCGCTGGTTGAGGGGGCTATTGCGGCGGTGGTGCAGGCAGCGACGGGCGCGCCGGTAGAGCAGGTGTTGGCCGAAGCGCGGGGTGCGTTGCAGGCTAAAGCGGCCCAACTGGGAGAAGAAACGGCCGTGGCTGCGCCCACACCCCCAACCACAGAGCCAACGGATGCGCCGGCCGAAACCCTCACCCTGTCTATCCCCAACCGGTTGGGCCTGCACGCTCGCCCGGCCGCTCGCCTGGTTGGCCTGGTCAATCGCTTCCAATCGACTGTGACCATCGACAAAGATGGGCGTCAGGCCAACGCCAAGAGCATCAACCAGGTGGCCACCCTAGGCGTGCGCCAGGGAGATAAGATCACGATAACGGCCGTTGGCCCTGATGCCGTTGATTTGTTGGCAGCCGTGCAGACACTGGCCGACGATAACTTTGGCGACCTGGACGAAGAGAATGTTGGGCAGGCTGTCGTTAGCGACCAGCTTCAAGATTCTCAGACACCCGAGATAAAAGATGGTATTCTAACTGGCATAGGCGTCTCGCCGGGGGTGGCGGTCGCGCCGGTTTTCCGCTATCGCTTTACGCTGCCGGAGATTAAGAAGCAGGGGATAGAGGACCCGGATGCAGAATTGAAACGGCTGGAAACGGCCGTAGCGGCCACAGCCGATCAAATCCGGGCGTTACAGCGGTCGGCCAACCGTCGCGTTGGCCCGGCCGAAGCAGCCATCTTTGATGCCCATTTACTCATCCTCGAGGACCCCGATCTTCAGGCCGCCGCTCGTGGTCTTATTCGGCAGCAAGCAATAAATGCCGAGTTTGCCTGGCAAAGCGCCATCGAGCAGGTAGCTGCCGACTATCTGGAATTAGAAGATGACTACATGCGGAATCGAGCGGCCGATGTGCTGGACGTAGGCAAGCGTGTGCTGCACCAATTGATGCACGTGGAAGCGCCGTCGCTTGATTTTGACGAGCCGGTAATCCTGGTGGCTGCGGATCTCAACCCGTCTGATACCGCTCGTCTGAATCCCGAAAATGTACTGGGTATTTGTATGGAACGGGGCGGCACAACCTCGCATAGCGCTATCCTGGCGCGTGCGCTTGGTATTCCGGCCATTGTGGGCCTGGGCCACGAACTAGGTGTGCTGGAATCTGGCCAGATTGTCGGCCTCAACGGCAGCGACGGCCGTCTCTGGGTGCAGCCAACTACGGAACAACTGCATCGGCTTAAGGACCAGCGTGAGGAATGGCTGGCTCAGCAGCATTCTGCCAAAGAATCCGGGCAAGGTCCGGCGGTGACGCAAGATGGCCACCAGATAGAAATTGGGGCCAACATTGGCGGCCCGCATGATATAACGGTAGCCCTGGAATACGGGGCGGAAGGTGTCGGCCTATTCCGTACCGAATTCTTGTTTATGGAGCGTGAGAGCGCGCCCAGTGAAGAGGAACAGGTCGAGGCGTATCGTGAGGTAGTGTCAAAGCTAAACGGCCGTCCCCTGATTGTGCGTACCCTGGACGTGGGCGGCGACAAACCGCTGCCCTACATCGATCTGGGCGAGGAAGAAAACCCGTTTCTTGGCTGGCGCGGCATTCGCTTTTGCCTGGGCAATCCTCCGTTGTTTAAGACGCAGCTACGCGCTATTTGTCGCGCCAGCGTTGACGATGACGGGCAGCCGCAGCCGGTCAAGCTTATGTTCCCCATGATCGGCACCCTGACTGAGCTACAAGAGGCCAAAGCTCTACTGGCCGAAGTTCAGGCTGAGCTGGCGGAGGCCGGTCATCCCTTTGCGACTGATATGGAAGTTGGGATCATGGTCGAAGTGCCCTCAGCCGTGGCTATTGCTGACCAATTGGCGGCCGAAGCTGACTTTTTTAGCATTGGCACCAATGATCTGGCCCAATACGTGATGGCGGCCGATCGGGGCAATGCCCAGGTTAACCATCTGGCTGATGCTTTGCAACCGGCCGTTTTGCGTCAAATTAAGCAAGTCGTTGAGGTGGCTCATGCGGCCGGTATTTGGGTTGGCCTGTGTGGGGAGCTGGCCGGCAACGATTTGGCCACGCCACTGCTGGTCGGTCTGGGGCTGGATGAATTGAGTATGAACGCACCCGCTATCCCGGCGGTGAAACAAGCCATTCGCCAACTAAACCTGTGTGAAGCCCGCCAATTGGCCGAAGCTGTGTTACAATTGGATTCGGTAACGGCCGTTGTCGATTACCTGCAAAAGTAATACTGCATCTTCAATAACTGCCCAAAGTTTGACAAAGACGGGTGTCTTGTGGCCTCTTTCCAATATTCTGTTGTCGCTATTCCGCTTAACCGTGTCCCCATTGTTGATTTCTTGCTGCCCCCATCTACAATTAGCCGCGGGGCTGTCATCCAAATTCTCGACCAACGACCCACAGCACGCTTTGAGTCTGAATGGATTGCGGATTTGGAGCAGTTAGAAACCCCCACTGTTTCTGATCTGCTGGAAATTGATTCGCCTCATGGTTACCTGGTAGAAACGACCACGGATCGACTGATCCCGGTCATGTTCCTGGAAGAACCCGGCTTCTTAACGCGTAATTTGGGAGGCTGGTCGCCAATCTATTTTGCTACGGTGGGTTTGCCCCAGCCTGTGCCGGCCGATCCACTGCTGGACCAGATGGAGCAATTGGTGATTTATGGGGAGCAAATCGAATATTTTGGGGCCGATCCGACGCAGGTAGCCACCCGACTAGACATGGAAATGGAGAGCCTGGACGCAACGGCCGTGGCAGCGACCTATATTCGTTTGTACAACGGCCGTTCACGCCTGGTCGATGCAGACCGCTCTGGCTTTATCCAGGCCCTTTACCGCGAGATTGCCCGCAACACCTACTTTGCCGACGATAGCCGTCCGCCGCTGCCGCGCGTACTGCTGCTGGACGAGCTGATGGCCCAACTGGTTCGCCTGGAGCAAGAACGGCGTGCGGCGCTGGCCAACGGTGATCAGGCTACCGCTGAATCAATTTTGGCCTGGCAAGAGGCACGCCAGGCTGAATCTGGCTTGCAATTGATTCTTAAGGGTGAGTACATTGCCGGCCGTCACCGGCGTAGCACCATCATGATCGCGCCTGAACTGGGCGTTGTGGTCAAACAGCCAGCGCCCGAACCATTCCACGAAATCAAGATGAATGCCCGCGAATATGAAGGCTGGCCGGAAAACTGGCCTTACCTGACACGAAACAAAAAGCTGGTAACGCCACGCGGTCGGCTGCGGCTTGTTCTGGAGGAGGGCTTTATTCCTCGCCTGCATGACGTGTTTGGCCATCCCATGGACTGTTTTACCCTGTTGGGTTTGACGGTAGAGAATCATGTAGTGGGGCCAACGATTCAGGAAGCCGTACTGCGAGACCCGGCATGTATGACGGCCGATTT
The DNA here is from genome assembly GCA_007123775.1 of Anaerolineae bacterium. GTDB lineage: Bacteria > Chloroflexota > Anaerolineae > Promineifilales > Promineifilaceae > SLGK01. Next base: position 56,573 of record SLGK01000156.1, read on the forward strand.
ATATGACATCATCATTCTTCATCAGCAAGTATGTGAGCTACTGGGAATTGAAAATGGAGATTGGCACGCTGCCAATTTCATCATGCGCCAGGGGAGTGATGAGATCGTCCACATAGACTGGGGGGCGGCTCGGCCCTTGCAGGCAGAAGAGCTAACCGAAGACGGCCGTTCGGCTCGCTTCAATCAGGTGAAAAATATCGCGTTCTCTTTCCATGATCACGCCCTGGCGGCCCGTGTGCTGACCTTCCACGACGACTTGATTACTGACGCTGAGCGGCTACAGCGTATTCGCCACCGGGCCGAAGCTATTGCCAGTGGTTAGCGGGTAGCGTAAAGCGTGAAACGTAGGGCGCAAAACGTAGGCTGGAATTTACCCACTACTCGCCACCCGCCTACCGCAACGCCTCCAAAAAGCGGCGATAGCGTTCTTGCAGCCCGCCATGCAGCCCACCATCAGGCTGAGGGCTAAACGATGCGGCCCGCGCAGGATCAGGCCAGTGAGCGGGTCGCCCGGCCGCCAGCCAGGCGGTGCCGCGAGCGGTTGCTTCCGTTTCCGACGGCCGTATCACCGCACATCCCGTCAGATTGGCCAGCCGTTGACAGAGGGCGTCACTGCGAGCCAGCCCGCCGCTGAGCCGAAACTGCTCAACTGTCACCCTGGCCGCCTCCATTGTTTCAATATTGGCGTAGAGCAAAAAGAGGATGCTCTCGGCCACGGCCGTCATTTTGGCCGCCGCATCGCCTGCTCCCTGCCAGTGGGGATCAGGGCCGGGCCGCCAGAAGGGCGAGCCGAGACCGCCGATGCTGTTGATAAAGAGGGGTGGTTCCGGCGTGGCTACCAGCCAGTCATCCAGATGATCCCGAACCGGACCGGAGCCAAGCTGCTCGGCGGCCCAACTGAGGGCCGCCCCCGCGCCGTTGACCGTGCCTTCCAGGGTGTAGTCGCCGCTGTGGGCGTCGCTGTCGGTCAGGCCGGTCAGCAGCGTGTCGTGGCGCAGCAGCCGGTCGCCGGTCGGGACCAGCACAAAGGCCCCCGTGCCCAGATTGACGATGGCCGTACCGGGTTCAGGCTGGCCGAGGGCATACACGGCCGCGTTCTGGTCCCCGTTAACGGCCGTTACTGGAATGTTGGTGCCGGCAATACGGCCGTAGTGGTGGCGAATGGGTACACAGCGGGGCAGCGGCCCGATTGGTACGCCAAACAGGTCCAGCAGCCAGGGGTCCCAATCCCGGCTGTCTAGCTGCCACAGTTGGGTGCGGGCCGCGTTGGCGTGGTCAACCAGCAGCGGCTGTCCGTCCAGCAAATGGAACAGCACAAAGGAAGCCAATGGACCAAAGGCCAGACGGCCGTTTTGGGCCGCTTCCTGTACCTCGTCCACGTTATCCAGCAGCCAGCGCAGCTTGCTGGCCCCGTAATGGGGCGACAGGGGCAGCCCGTTGCGCTCCTTGATGGCCGCCCCCTGGTCCTCAAACTGGCGCAGCCAGGCGTCGGCCCGCCGGTCCTGCCAGCTCAATACCGGGCTGAGCGGCCGGCTGGTTTGCCGGTCCCAGGCAATGACGCTGGAGCGCTGGGTGGCTACGCCGGCCTGGGCAATAGAGAAACCGGGCTTTTTGTTTTGAGGCGAACTGGTTGTAATGGACGGTAAAAGCCCGATTTCTGCGAGTATTTGGCCGAGAACGGCCGTGACCGACGCCCGAATTTCCTCACCATCCTGCTCAATCCGATCCGCACTGTGGCGGGTCAGGCCAATGGGCTGACTGGCGGTAGTCAAAACCTGCCCCGCCGCATCAAACAGCAGCGCCCGCGTCGCGTGCGTTCCCTGGTCAATGATGAGGGTTGTTGTCATGAGCATTCATCCTATAGCGTAGTGCGTAATGCGTATGCCAAGAAGCTACGCACTACGCACTACGCACTAGGCAATACGCAATACGCAATACGCAATACGCACTACTTCAAATAAATCGGATTACTATAAATCCAGCCGCGCTCGGCGCCGGCGAAGGGGCGGGTGCATTCGACCCGGTACGCGCCCGGCTCGATGGGTAGATAGGTCAGGTGGGTGTCCTCTTCGGCCTCGGCCACCACCTCGCCATGCCGGATGAGGCGGATGTTGGCTTTGGCCGGGGTCTTGATTTGCAGTGTGGCCCCGCTGCCTAACCGTACCGACTGGCCCATGATCCCTTTGCTGGCGCTCTGCCCGGAAAAGCGGAAGCCTTTGGTAGGATGGGACAGGTCGTAGCCGACCCAGGAATTACCTTTGCCGATGGCCCGCAGCACCAGCCGTTTGTCATGGTCCAGGTCGCCGTCGAACGGTTCTGAGAGCAGTAGATGGGTGTTGACGGCGCGGAAGCAATATTCGTAGGGGTAGATGGTGCGCTTGAAGGGGCCGAATTGTACCTGGGTGCCGTGGGCGTCGCTGTTGCCAACGGCCGTTACCCACTTATCCTCGCTGAGCAACTGATCCCATAAAGCCAGCGTCTCCGGCTCCGGGCCAAATACCATCTTTTCCGGCCGGCTCGACATCCAGACGGCGTACAGCTTGTCGAGCAGACCATGCTGGATGGGCAGCCGGTCCAGCCGGTTGGCAAACGATCCGATCAGACTGGACATAAAGTTCCAGATTTCCAGGCCGGTGAAGTTTTCCACGGGCCAATCGTGCCAGCCCAGGTCGCCGTGGGGCAGCAGGCGCAGTTCCCGCTCAAAAGGATGGGCCAGGAAGGTCAGACCGCCGGCCGCATTGGCCTGGTCGATGAGCAGTTGGGGATCGTGGGCATAGGGGGCCATCTCTTGCTCGGCCCCGTAGATGAGCAGGTGACTGGCCTGGGGCTGGCGGCGCACGTTGTGGACCTCTTCACCACTGAGCACGAGGACACGGCCGTTTTCATTCTCATACCAGCCCTCTACCCCATCTACCCAGACGTTGTGGTCGGTAACGATGATAAAGTCCAGCCCGGCGGTAATGGCGGCCTCGGCGATGTCCGCGTGCCATTTTTCGCCGTCTGAGTAGGGGGTGTGCATGTGCATGTTGCCGACAACTTCAATCAGGTCGCTCATGGTTTTCTGCCAGACTACAAAAGTCTGCCAGACTTTTGTAGTCTCTATAAAGATGCAAAGCAAGACCAACGCGGCTATTATAGTGGCTGCTGGTCTTAATGCCCAACCTTATATCGGCTGTGGTGACGGACGACCGACGACGGAGAGGCTTGTTCCGTCTACGGTCCTTCGTCTTCCGTCCCATTTGTGTAGGAGTTGAGATGAATGTTTTGCGAGGCAGGAATAGAAATTGGACCATCGGGCTGCTACTGGTTTTGCTGCTGAGTACCGGCTGCGGTTTGATGGGGAACTCGTCGAACGAGGCGGATCTGGTTGAACGAGGCGATGATGTATCTGAGGCAGGGCCAACGGCCGTTCCTACCCCATCCCCACCCCCGCCCGTCACCGACACCATCCTGGCCGAGCCGCTGCCGCCGCTGCTTTATTTGACCAATCTGGGTCAGGATGAGCTGCACGGCGGGCAGCCGGCCCATCTACGTCTGGAACTGGTCGGCACGGCCGTTACCAGCCTGACGTTGCAAATTGGCCAATATGATGAGGCCGATAACTTGACCCCGCTCAGCCGACAGCCGCTCTTGAACCAACCGCCCGCCGACGGTATCCACCGGTGGCAGTTTACCTGGTATGGCGACGTGCTGCCGGCCGACGATGAACAGGATGAACAGTCGGTTGACGAATTCCAGGAGCAGACCGAGCCATTTCTGCCGCCACCGGCGCCGCCAGCGGCCGAACCCTCACTGTCGCGGGAGCCGCTGCCGCCCGGCCGTTACCAACTGGCCCTTGAGGCCGCCAATGAGGCGGGTACGGCCGTAGCTGCCCTCGATTTGACACTGACCGAACCGGAAGAGCCAATGGCCGGACGCCTCTATTTCGATCCGCAGCACGCCTTTCAGTTCCAATACCCCTACGATTGGCAGACCCCCGTTTACAGTGGTACGCTGCTGTTGAGCCGCCACGTCACAACCACCGCACAGATGCAGCTTATTCGCTGGCCCGACCTGCCGCCGGGCAGCAATCAGGCCGCTCTGGCCGACCAGGCGTTGGCCCAGTTTGGCCCTGTCAGCCGGCTGTACCAGGACCAACTGACCGTAGCCGATAGGCAGGCGCAGCGGATCGCTTACGGCTACACCCGCGCCGACGGGGCTGAGCGCACCGGCGTCCTGATTGCCTTTGTGCGGCAGGGGCAGGGCTTTGTGCTGGATGTGGAGGGGGCGGCTGAGGCGGAAACGGCCGTATGGCAAACGGCCGAGTTGATGGCCACAAGCTGGCAGTTTGTGGCCCCGGCCGCCGATCTGCCCCTCAACTGGATCCGGCAGCCGGTCGCCGACCTGATGCCGACCCATCCCGGCGACTACACCTATCAGGAGGTGCGCGGCTGGCATCGCTTCAGCCGGGACCGGGACACGTTTTGGGCTTTGCGAACCGATGGTGTGGCCGCGGCCGATGTAGTCGAGTTGGATCGCCGTTTGCAGGATGCGGGCGCGGGCGTCGATGATTTTGGCGCGGGCCGCCCCTACTATTTTGTGCTGGACGGCCAGCGCTGGCTGCGGGCCGATTTTAGCTACAGTAACAGCCGCCAGGAGCAGATTCAGGGGGCCATTCTGCTCAGCGTTGTCGGCGGCCAACCCCTCATCGTCTGGCTGGAAGCGCCGCTCAATGAGTTTGCGGCCGTAGAGGAAGCACACTTTCTGCGAATGTTGATAGAGGTAGTGCGTGGTGCGTAGTGCGTAACAGGTCTACGCACTACGCACTACGCACTACGCACTACGTGACTTCTGCCGTTGAGCCGCCGCGCCGGTTGTCGCCGGCCGCATACAAACGGCCGTTTTCATCTCGTGAGACGCTGTGGACGCCGCCAAAGTAGATGCTGCGCGTGGGCCAGCGGTTGACCGGATAGCCCATCGCTTCCAGTTCAGAGACGGCCGTTTCATCAAAACCGGCCTCACATTGCAGCACCCCATCCTCCACATGGACGCGGGCCACGTTGACCGCTTCAGCCAGCGGCATTTCAAAATCCAGCAGATTACACAATACCTGCAAGATAGCGCTACGAATGCGGATGCTGCCGCCGCTGCCCAGCACCAGCCGCGTCTGGCCATCCTTTAGCACAATAGTAGGCGTCATCATGGTGGGAATGCGCTCCCCGGCCGGCCGCGTGTGAAAGCCGTTGGGGTGCAGGTCGGCCTCGCCCAGCATGTTGTTGAGAATGATGCCCGTGCCCGGCACCACATACCCGGCCGATTCGCCCGCCGTTGTCGTCAGGCTGACCGCCAGCCCGTCCTCATCCATCACGCTGAGGTGGCTGGTATTGTTGCCGCTTGTTGGCTCTGCCTGTGGCGGCGTGGGCCGGCTGCGGTGGAGGGCTTCGTTAATCCGCTCGACGTAGGTGTGGATAAAACCGTCGTCCAAAAAGCGGGCAATCGCTTCGGCGGTAGGGAAGGCCAGGCTGAGGTTTTCCCAGGTGTTGCGGGCGTGGGTGGTGGCGGTCATTACTTCGTACAAAAGGCTGAGGTGTTGGGCCGAGCCGTGTGTCAGGCGGCGCACGTCGAACTGGTTGAGCAGTTTGAAGGTGAAGGCGGTCAGGACGCCGCCGCTGGAGCAGGGCGGCGGCAGCAGTATCTCGAACTCCCGGTAGGCCAGCCGGATCGGTTCGGCCTTGTGGACCTGGTAGTGGGCCAGGTCGGTGGCGGTGAGTAGGCCGCCCCGGGTTTGCTGGTCATGGACGATGGTTTGGGCCAAACGGCCGTTTCGCACCAGTGATTCCCCTTCTAGCGCCAGTTCTGCCAAAGTGGCGGCCAGATCGGGAATGTGGAAATGGTCTTCGGGCTGGATGAGACGGCCGTTTTTCATGAAAATCCGGCGCATGGCGGGGGTGTGGGTGTAGAGGGGGGCCAGTAGTTCGCAGGTGTCGGTCTGGAAGCGGGTCAGGTGCAGCCCCTCGCGGGCCAGGCGCAGGGCGGGTTGGAGTAAGGTGGGCAGGGGTAAACGGCCGTAGTCGGCCGCCAGTTGGCAAAGCCCAAAAA
>SLGK01000058.1 GCA_007123775.1 Anaerolineae bacterium
ATCTGTTCACCGACTTCATAAGGCAGCTTCTCGACGCTGAAGCTGTGACCTTCTTCGGCGCGGTATTGCCGGCCACCACTTTCAACTATTGCGTACACAGGATACCTCCAAAAAGAACCGGCATACGAAGATGCCGGTTTGTGTGCTTATAAAAATATGTGGGCAGTGGTTGGGCAACCCACATAACGAAGGGGGATTATACTCGTTCAGCCGGGGGGTGTCAAAAATTGATGGGCCGGTCTCATCTAAATAATTGCCCATTAGTTAGGCGGGGTGTACAGGTAAATGCGCATATCCATGCTTTTGGACGGTAAGCGAACGATGAATATCTGCTTTAATTCTGTATGTGTATCTAGCCAGTGCTGCGTTGCTGGTGCAACCCAACCTGTTGACTCGTCCAGGACAAACCAAACTGGATGGTCAGGTAGCGTAGGCATGGTGGGATCAAAGTTGCTGATGTTAAGCACATCGTCGCTTAGATAATAATGTCCAACTTCTGGCCAGGTTGCATAGATTAAGTCCTCCGGACTACTTTGCTCACCTACATAAGCCAAAGCTTCTCGCCATTGTGGCCGCCCGCCATTCTGATCGGAAAAATACAACCAGTTTTCGCCCATTGATAAAGTGACCAAGAGTATTAGCAGTCCGATGGGCCACAGCTTTTCTAATCCGTTTAGTTTTTCCCACAACTGTTGAATCGCCAGCGCACATAATATGAGCCAGAATGGCAATGTAGCAAAAACATACCGATCTACTGTGAACAGAAAGAGGGACATTACGCAAATTGTTACTACCGGTAGCGCAGCACCCATGAAAACAAATAAACCAGCGCGCTGCTTTTTCAAGGAAAGATAAAGACCAGCTACAGTTCCCAAAATGACCGTAGCCAGACCAAGACGCCAGACAATACTGGCTAACAGCCTCACTGGAGACTGGTTGATCTGGCCAACAAAGACATCGAAGTCACCAAAGAAGCGAGAATAGCTGTTGAACAGTAGGCTGTGTGCTTCAACTACCACACCGCCAATAACTGGAAGCACCAGGATAAAGAAAATTCTATAACTCAGTCGTTGCGGCAGTGGTATAGGTAGCAGAACTAAGATTATCAAATAGACGAAAACAACAGGTAAGAGAAGGCCGGCGATAGTGCGCTCAGACAGGGCCAGGTAAAAAAGTAGCAAGCCAACGATGAGATAAGAAGGCCGGTTACGTTCTATACCAAAGTATAAGGTGATTAGTGCTAAAAAGCTGAAAAGCATGAGGGCGACATAGAAACGGCCGTTCTGCGACCACATAATATGCCAGGGCGAGACGGCCAGCAGCAGCGCCGATATGAGCGCTACGCCACTCCCGAATATTTTCCTGGTAGGCAAATATAAAATAGGAATCGTCAGCACACCGATGATGGCCGGTGCCAGTCTGACACTCCACTCGCTTGTACCTAAAGTATTCATCGCGCCCGAAATAAGCAGCAGGGAGACCGGAACCCAGTTGGTATGTGGCGGGATATTGCGCAATGCTAGTTCCAAACTGCTGTAATGGGCACTGGCACGGCCGATGGTGAATATTTCGTCTATCCAGAAGCTCCATTCACCTAGTTTATAAAAGCGAAGAACGATAGCCAGCAGCGTGATACCGGCCAACAGGAGCCAGTGATATTTGTGCAGTAACCCGTCCGCGGTCGGCTGTTGTTCAACCTGTCCCCCCCCAGCCATCATGATACATCCTTTGTTTTGGGCGATTTAGCCAGGTCAAGCAGGCCACCGGCCAACCCGCGTACCGCACCCCAATTGCCTTTTCGCCCTTCACGGATGAGTACCTGGATGGCCAGATAGGGCGCTCCCAGCAGAAAGAAGCCAAGCTGCTGCAGCGGCGACGCATGGCGGCGCATGAATTTGAACCAGTGACGGGATTTGAGCCGGGCGTAGTCTTCGCTGTAGCCTTTGCCAAAGGTGTGACTGACGGCATGGTAGGCCATGGCCTGCGGCACGTATTGGGCCTGATAACCGGCGTTTTGCAGCCGCAGTGAAAAATCCATGTCTTCGGGGCCAAAGGGATCGAACAGGCTGTCAAAGCCGCCCAGTTCCCGGAAAACGTCGGTGCGGACCATCATGGCCCCGCCGCAGGCAATACACTCTTTGACCGTATCGTATTGGCCCCGGTCAATTTCGCCGTAGCCGACGGGCGTCACCTGCCAGCGCAGAAAGCTGATGCGGGCGCCGCCGGCGTCGTTGAGCCGGGCACGATCGTGCATAAAGCGCAGTTTGGCCTGGGTCTGGCCTACTTTGTTGTTTGTGGCAAACGGCTGGTAGAGGGCCTCCACAAAGCCTGGCTCGACCAGGATGTCGTTGTCCAGGAATAGCAGATGGGTGGGTTGGAAGGTCTCAATCGCCAGTTTGGCCGCCGCGTTACGGCCGGAGGCAACGCCGAGGTTGGTGGGGTGTTTGTGAACCAATGTGTCGGGAAAGGATTGGCGAATGGCAACGGCCGTTTCGTCCGCCGAGCCATTATCCCACACAATGACCTGATACCGGGTCGCGCTGCTTTTGTATAGGGTCTCAAGGCATTGCAGCGTCTTCTCTTTTTGGTTGAATGTCAGAATGATAATAACGATTTTTGCCATAGGTCCAAAGATAGCCGGTCAAAATTGCAGTACATCTTACATCGTTCGCCCGCATACCGATTAATTCCGCACCCGACGCTCTCTCAAGTAGCCGGCCGCGTTGGCCAGTTGGGATAGCACCAGGAGCCAGGTAATGAACGGCCGTTGCCGTAACCCAACCACCCGCCAGGGATAAGTGAGTAAACCGCCGTAAAACCCCCATCCTTCCAGCTCTACTCCACCGTGCCGCTGTCTGAGATGCCAGGCTCCGCGCCCATAAGTGACATGCTGCCGCCAAAAACGGCGCAGGTCAAGCGGGTGGGCATGGTAGACCAGCGCATTCGGCACAAACTGGAACGGCCGTTCGGCCAGCCGCCACCGTTCACAAAATTCCCGGTCCTCGCCGCCGGCCAGGGGCATTGTGGCATCAAATCCACCCATCGCCCGGAACAAATCAGCCGGAACAGCCAGGTTGTTCGAGGTAAAAAAGCGTGGGTTTAGCTCGCCAGGGGCACGATATTGAGCATACAGATAATCAATGAGCAACTGGCTGGTGGTGGCGTAAAGGTTTTGCGTTAACTGGTTGATGGTCTGACCACCGAGAACGGCCGTTGGCGTTCGTTCAAACTGATCCAGCAAACAGGTCAGCCAGTCGGGGTGGGGTGTGCAATCGTCATCGGTAAAACAAAGGAAACGGCCGTTGGCCACCGCCGCCCCCGCATTCCGCGCCGCCGCCGGACCGGCTTTGGCCTGCCGCAGCCAACGCACTGGTCTGTCGATGCCGCGAGTCAGCATTGACTCCTTATTTTCCGGTCTGCCATCGTCAACAACGATGAGTTCAAACCGCGCCTGATCATACGTCAGGGCAGCCAGGCTTTGCAGGCAGAGGCGCAACGTCTGAGGCCGGTTATGGGTTGGCACAATGATTGAAGCATCCATTAACTGTATGTCGGGTCAGTTGACGAAAAAATGTGACGGTCGAAACCAGTCTACAAACAGCCACAGCGCCATAACATTGAGCAGCAGCGCCGTAGTCACCAGACGAGTTTGGAAGGGAACAGGCTCACTGTTGGACTTGTGGGACAAATGCTGGCTACCCTCGGCCAGCAGCAGCGCCAGCGCCGGAAAGGTGGCCAGGAAATAGCGATGGTCGGGCAAGGTCAGAAAAAGGGAAAGCCAGACAACACCTATCCAAATCAGAACAAATTGATCCGATGCCGACCGTCGCTGCCAGAGCAGCCAACCGCCAGCCAGCAGCAGCGGCGCATGGTAAAGACCAATTGCCGAGGGCAGTCGGTTCGTTGCCGTTTCCAGTAAAAGCTGCCGGCCGAAGGGGTCGGTTGTGACCATTGTGGCATAGTCCAGTAGCGTCTGGACTTGAATCTGTAAAAACCCACCCAGCGCCGATAGAAGAATCCAGCCACCGAGTAAAAAAACGGCCGTGCCGCCCCAAACCCAACGATAACGCCACCACCAGCCCGTTTTGTTCCAGGCTATGGCCAGGCCAATCAGCACCGGTACGACCAGCAGCATGGTATATTTGGTTAGAAAACCGGCCACAAATGCCCATAAACCCCAGCCGGGTACGCCTTCACCTTCATCTTGCCAGATACGCACAAAAGCCCACAGGCATAAGGAAAAAAAGAAGGTGAGTGGCATTTCGACCATGGCCACCGTGCCCAGGCGCCAGACCAGGGGAAACGAAAGAAAGTATAGTACAGCTAAAACGGCCGTATGTTCATCGTAGAGCCGCCGTCCCAAATCATAAAGCAGAACGGCCGTACCCATAAAAAAGAGAAGTGTAACCAGGCGAGTGGCCAACACATAGGGACCCAGCACAAAGGCCCCCAGGCCAAACAGCAGCGGCCCCAGCGGTGGATGCTGCCGACCTAACCAATCGTGGCGTTCATACTCATTAATCAGACCCGGCAAGCCATCCTGGAGCAATGCTAACGCTGCCCGAAAATTGCCCTCTTCATCAAAGGGCCAGATGCGCTGTTGGGTCGCGTAGAAGAAGGCGAGCAGGAGCAAAATTAGTAACAAGGCAAATCGGCCGCGATAAGCCAACTGGTGAAGTTGTTGCCAAAAGCGATCGGGTAGATAGAGCAGGATGGGAGCAGAAACGGCCGTTATGCCTAATAACACCCATGGTCGAGATTCGGATGTGGCAGCCCCAAACCACAAGATACCCAGCAGCCACAGGGCGTGCAGTGACACCATAAGCGTAACAGTTCGTGCCGCCAGTCCCGACAATGCTTTCTCAATCATACGCGCTCTGACGACCTCGTGAAACGGCCAGACAGTTTTGATAGCACCGTCTGAAACTGTTTGCCAACCTGGAAAGCAATCTGACCCGCCACCAGTAGCAGGCACAGCCGGTAGGGCAAGCATGCCCGACGCATAGCGGGAGCCAGCGAGCGGTAAAACGAGTTTGCCGTGGGCCGAATTGTCCGGTAGCTTGCCTGCCGCTTGATTTGCTCAAAAAAGCAGGCTCCGCGACCGTAGCGGAACTGCTGCCGTACATGCCCCCACGCACCCAACCGATGATGGTGCCACACTGTGGCCGCCGGATAATAAGCCTGTCGATAACCGTGCGTCGCCAGCCGGTAGCTCAACTCCATATCTTCGGCGGCGGCCAGGGGGAAGAATTGGTTAAATCCACCCACGGCCGTAAACGCCTGGTGCCGGTAGGCCACATTGTTAGAAACCAGCAGCAGGGCATTGCCACTTTTATCTTGCATGTAGTCGTACAAAAAGTCAATCAGAAATTGAGAGGCGGCCGCCCCGCGCCTATCCGCCTCGGGATTGAGCGTCTGGCCGCCGAGGGCATCGAGACCGGTCTGGGCAAAGCCGCGCTCAAATTGTTGCAGCCAATCGGGGCTGACGCGGCAGTCGTCGTCGGTGAAGGCCAGGTAATCGCCCTGCGCCAGGCGGGCACCGGCATTACGGGCCGCCGCCGGGCCGGATGGGGCAATAGTGACGAATTGTAGGGGTAGTTGGCTTCTCAACTGGTCGGTCACGGCCAATGAGCGCGATCCCCCATCATTTACCACAATCAACTCCCAAGCCCCGGTCGGGTAAGTCAGCGCGTTGAAGCTGTCCAGGCAGGCGGCCAGGGCGTGGGGCCGGTTGCGCGTGGGGATAATGACGCTGAATTTCATCGCTTTAGATTTAGCCGCTGGTTGTGCAGGTTGTACAGAACGGCATACTGACCATTTTGGGCCATTAACTGCTCATGGGTGCCAGATTCGATAATACGACCGTTTGCCATCACCAAAATTCGGTCGGCCATGCTCACGGTCGAAAAGCGGTGAGAGATAAGCAGGGTGGTGCGCCCTTTGGCCAATTCCCGAAAGTTAGCAAAAATCTGATGCTCGGCGCGGGCATCCAGATTAGAGGTCGGCTCATCCAAAATGAGCAGCGCGGCATTGCGGGCAAAGGCGCGGGCAATAGCAATCTTTTGCCACTGACCGCCAGAGAGCGTATGCTCGCCAAACATGCGGCCCAGTTGGGTCTCATAGCCGTCAGGCATTTGCTCGATCAGATCATGCACGTCTACCTGCCGGGCCACGCGCTCAATCTCAACCTGGTCGCCCAACAGCGTGTGCCAGTTACCATAGGCGATATTGTCGGCCGCCGACGCCTCGTACCGGCCAAAATTTTGAAAGACAAAGGCGATCTGCTGCTGCAAAAAATCGACCGAGAGGGATTGTACATCTACCTGATCGAATAGGATTGTCCCCTTGTCGGGCGGGTACAAACCGGCAATCAGCTTGACCAGCGTGGTCTTGCCCGCGCCGTTATGTCCTACAATTGCCACCGTCTCACCAGGAGCAATGTGCAGCGAGACGCCGTTGAGCGTTGGTTTGGCGGCGGCAGGATAGGTAAACGTAACCTCTTCCAGCCGAATTTCGCCCCGGCTTTGCGTAGGTGTGATGGGGTCATCGGTTTGGCCATTGGCGCGATTGGCGGCGCGATTGGCGGCGCGGCTGTCGGCGCGGCTGTCGGCCGTGGGCCGGATGTCTAAGAAGGTGCGTAAATTGGCAATGTGCAGCGTTTGCTCCAGGGCTGTGGTCACGGCGTGGATGGTATTTTCTAGCGTGTTACGCAGGCGGGCCATGGCTCCGCCGTAGATGGCGACATCGCCAATGGTCAGGCCGCCGCCAAAGGCTCGCCAGACCACGCGGGCAAAGGTGAGAAAGAAGGCAACGCTGGCGATAACGGCAAACAGCGCGCTGCCCCGAAAGATACGGCCGTTGATCAACCGATTTTGGTCCCGAAACTCACGCATCAGGTCGCGGAACTTTTGCGTCAGCAGCGGGGCCAGGCGCAGCAGCTTCACCTCAGCCACCCACTCCTGACTGGTCAGGCGGGTCACAAAATAGCGAGTCCAGCGTATCTTGGTGACGCGGTTAAACTCCATGGCGTAGCGAGATTTAGCCAATCGCCACTGAAACAACAAGTAGGGTATGGCCACCACAAACAAAACGAGGACAATCAGCGGCTCGATAATCGCCAGAATAATCGCCAGCGAGAGCATTTGCAGGCCACCGGCCACCACCATCAGCGATTGGTTGACAAACAGAGAGAAGCGTTGGGCCACGTTTTGCTGGGTGCGGGCCAGCATATCTTGAAAGCGCAGGTCCTCAAAGTAAGCCACGTCGAGGCGGCCGGCGTGTTCCAGTACGTCGCTGGTCAGGCGCAGGTTTAACTCGTCGTGAAGACGCTGTTGCAGGTATTTGTTGGCATAGTCGCTGACCGTTTCGATGAGCGTAATGAGCAGCCCGACCCCCAACCAGAACAGCACCAAGGCGGGGTCGTCATTGGTGCCGGCGATGGCGTCGGCGACGGCGTTGACCAATTCGCGGATAATGAGGGCTAAGGCAGCCGGCACTAGGCTGTGTATCAACGTCAGCAGGCTGATCCCCATGAGCAGGCGGCGCTCAGTTTGCCAGGTAACGGCCGTTGCCCAGCGTGCATGATCCAACAATTCCCATAAACTGGCTTTATAGCCAGAAGGAGCAGGTAGTTGCAGACCCATTACAGATACCCCAACCGCGCCAGCGTCGGGCCGGCAATTGCCATGACGGTCTCTAATTCAGCCTCGGTCAGGCCGGTCTGGTATTTGCCGATGCTGGTAGGGCGAATCATCGCGCTGTCAAAACCGGCCGGGTCAACAGCCAGCCAGGCGGCCAGCCGGTTGAGTTCCTCTCTGGGCTGCTGCATTAAGGTTTCGTAACGCATGATATAAACCTTATCGGCGTATCGTTCCATGATGTCGATACCACGTACCCAACGTTGGGCTATTTTTTCGGCCGTGTCAATTTTGCCCACCCAGGGCGCGTCTCGCCAGGTGGTGCGAACCTGCTTGAGAAAAGAGCTGGTAACGTCACGGCCGTCTCGGTAAATAACCAGGTGGATGAGGCCCGGGTCATCAATGAAGCGGTCCAGGATAAAGAGGTAATGGGGCCATTTGTCCCCTAAAATACGTGCCTGGGGAAAGCTGCGACGGTAAGCTGCCTCTAGCCGCGGCACCGTCACCCGGCCCAGGCCACGCTGCAACAAATGCCCCAAATGGCGCAAAACAAAGCGCAAATTATTGGCCCGCAGCGACTCCTTTTCACCGGCATAGGCCACATCAAAAGCCCAGCCCCCCTGTACCCGCTGCCAACGATCCAAAAGGTGATGGGCATAAGCCGGGTAAAAGCGGTTGAGATGGGTAAAGTTACCCAGTTCATTGGTCACACCCAGTTCGGGATGGCCATCACACAACTGCTGCAGCAAGGTCGTGCCAGAGCGGGGATGGCCGCAGATCATTAAAGCCATGGTGTTTAATCCTTATACGGGCATGGTTCAAATTAGCTTGACAATTTACTGACCGAGGACGGAAGACGGAAGACCGATAGCCAGTCTAATTCCGTCCTCCGTCTTCGGTCCTCCGTCAAAATTTGTACAGTTGGCCAGTGAACCATGCCCTGATGCGAAGATGAACGCGCATAAAGCTCAAACTGTCGAATGCTGTCAATCTGGTCCCAGCCCAAGTGGGCGGGATCATCTCTAAGCTGCTGTACATAGTCACGGCCGTTTGGCGGTAAATTTTGTACCAGCCAGGGCGTTACGAAGATAACCTGTATGTTTCGTTCAGCCAAAAGCTGCTCAAAGGGGTGGTCTTCTCTGGGGACCTGGTAGATTTCCAACGGTCGGCAGCGATCTGAGCCAACATACGCGCACAAACCAAAGGCGGGTGCGGTCAACAAACCGTAAGGCTGCGCCTGCGCCTGGTCGTACAGCTTCAACTGCGCTACCATGCTCAAAACAGGTCGCCCGTCGCCTGCCTTAAACGGTGTCGGCAGTAGGAATAGCAGGACAACCACTAGCCAGGGAACGGCGCCGGACAGCCGCTCGTGCCAGTTGAACCGGCGCAAATTCAGGTCAAGAACCATTCCCAGCAGCAGTAAAAAGAGGGGCAGCAGCACCACCACATGGCGCGGGCGTGGCTGGACCATGAGCATAGCCCCCAACGAGGCAACGGCCGTTACCGACCAGATCAACCCCACCTTTAGCCGTGCCTCAGCATGGTCAGCAAGCCACAGTTCGCGCCGCTGCCACAAGAAACGGCCGCACAGCAACGTACCCAGCAGGACCGCCAATCCCACAATCTGCTGCTGCGTTCGGCTCCAGCTTGCCGTTGGGAAAAACGTTTCGGTAACGGCCGTTGGCAGCCGCCGCACATTCCACCAGAGATGCTGGCCAAAGGCCGCCGGATTGTGCCGCAGCGCATCGCTGATGCTGCTGGCATCAGCAAAGGAATGTTGGGTAATCTCGACCCAGCCGGGCAGTTGATCAGCGTCCCAGGCAGGCACATTCTCCCGATAGCCACGCGCATAATGCTGACCAAAAGCTATCCAGGAGCGATGCTGCTCCCGCTCCACGCTCCTGAATGCCAGAATGAGCGAGAGCAGCACAATTGTCAGCACCAGAGGCAGGTAGTACCATCGCCGCTGACCGGTAACGGCCGTTCTCCTTGTGCCAGTCCAATCCTCATAAAGCACCAGGCCCAGTAAAAGCAAGAAAGGCAAAAACAGCTCCGTGCGGGTTGTGGCCGCCAGCAGCAAGCAGGTCAGCATCAGGCCGTGGCGATAAGGCGTGGTTAAAAACAAGGCCAGACAGGCCAGCAGCAGTGGCAGCAGCACAAACAAATGGGCCGTAAAACCGTCGCCCAGGTAAATCAACAAAAAGAGACCATAGACGGCCAGCAGCCAGGACAGCAGCGGCGACATCATCTGACGCAGCAGCGCCAACAGCAGCCAGGCCAGTAGCAGCCAGGTTGTGACGCGATAAACGAAATAAATAGTAAAAGGTGAAAAATCAGCCAACAAAAAGTGAAAGAGGCCGTAATAGCCAGCGTGAACCGGTGCCCATTCAAACAAGGGAAAACGAAACTCGGTCGCTACCCGCTGCGCCCGCGCAAAATAAGAAGCGCCATCGCCCCAGGGCAAATCCCAGGTATGCCAGGTCCCTTGCAGCATGACCGCCAGCACCAACAGCAGGGCCACAGCCCCAAACAGACCGCTCTGCCCGAAGCTACGCAATACGCCATACGGAACAGGTCTAAACCCTGCGAAATTCAGAAGAGCTGCCATAATTCTCAGTAACCCAACCGGGCCATTGTCGGCCCGGCTACAGCCAGCACGTCGGCCAGCTCGGCTGGGGTCAGGTTGTCTTGATAATTGCCAATGCTGCTTGCACGCACCTCTTTGGTGACAAAGCCGGCCGGATCAACCGGCAGCCAGTCGGCCAGACGAGCCAACACCGGCTGAGGCTGTTGTACCAGCGCTTCGTAGCGGATGGTATGAACCTGCTCGGCGTGCTGCTCCATCAGTTCGATGTAATCAACCCAACGTTGGGCAATTTTGGCGGCTGTGTCTACCTCGCTGGCCCAGGTGCGGGTGCGCCAGGTGGTTCGTACCTTGAGCAGAAATGAACTGGTAACGTCGCGGCAGTCGCGGTAAATGACAACAGGAGCGAGGTTGGGCTGCCCGACGAATGTGTGGAGCAGGGGCATGTATTGGGGCAGCTTGTCGCCTACCAGTTGGGCGTGGGGGAAAAGCTGCTGTAAGGCGGATGTGACAGAAACGGCCGTTATCGGTTGGGTACGATAGGCCGCCAGACAGCGCAAATAGCGCAGCGTAAAGGCCAGATTGCGCCAGCGCCGTCCGCCCTGACGCATATAGGCAGAATCATAGGCCCACTTATCCTGCACCTGGCCCCAGCGCCGCAAAAGCCGCCAGCTATAAACCCAGTAAGGCTGGCCCAGGTTAAAAAAGCTGCCAAACTCATTGGTCACAGCCAGGTCAGGGTGGCTGTCACACAGACGCCGCAGCAGCGTTGTGCCCGAACGCTGCAAACCGGTAATAAGTAACGTCAGAATTGCACCTCCCGCTTACCCACAAAGTTCAGCGAGCCACGCCACCAGTAGCGCAGCCCTTTGGCGGCAAAATGGTACCAGGCCCGCAGCGTATGCCTGTTTGCTCCCTGGCGCAGGGCAGCAAACAGACTGGCCGCTGCTTCTGACCAGCGCCGCCCCAACAAAGCCTGGCCGAAGCAGGTCAGATAGAGGCTTGTCACACCCGGTACGGCGGCCGGCGCAACCAGGCCCATTACCTGCGCGTCGGCCCAGAAACGGCCGATTTGCGCCACAGTTACCGCCTCCGGTCGCCAGACAATACAGTTCTGCACCAACCCCACCAGGTCGGCCGGGGACAAGTCGCTAAATTGGGCCAGGCCAACAAGGGCTTCGTCTGGCTGCTGCGCCAGATAATGCTGCCACACCGTCACCCACCAGTTAAAAATACGCTCGGCTGGAATTGTACCATCCAGGGCGGCTATTTGCAGGGCCACTTGCGCCAACAACCACTCATCTTCACCCGCCAGAGCACCCAACGCCGACCAGCGCGTCAAAATCTGTTGCAGCAGCCGCGCCTCGGCCTGCCATGCCGCCGGTACCACCCCCAGCGCGTCGCCAAAAGTGGGCAGCAAGTGGGTAAGGTCTGGCAGTGGTAGGCCGTCGGTCAGGGCGTGTTGGGCCAACTGCGCCAGCCAGTGGCGGGCGGTGTGCCAGGGCGCGTCAGTGGGTTGGTCCATGTAAGGCAGCGTTTGGCGCAGGTAGGGGGGAATAGCCTCATGGTCGCCGGTGCGAAACAGGTGCCACACTACCCAGAGCAGCGTATGGTAGCGCACCTCGCGCTCCAGGCGGCGAATGGCAGGGGGCAGATCGGCACGGCCGAAAAAGCGGTCTAGCACCCAGATCATGGCCTCGGCTTGTTGACGGCCGTTGCGCGTGGTGTTGGTTCCATGTTGACGGTAATAGACCGTCACCTCTGGCAGCCAGGCCATAGGGCAGCCCGCCGCCGCCAGCCGCAGCAGCAGATCGGTGTCTTCTGCCTGGCGCAGCGTTGGCTCAAAACCTGGTACTTGGGCCAACCAGGCACGGCGGAACATTATCGCGCCCAAAAAGACCGGCTTCCAGCGCAGCCAGGTCGCCAGATCAAGATTGGGGGCGTAGTGCCAGGGTTTGATGGTGTGGCGCAAACGGCCGTTTTCGTCAATAATCTGCCAGCCGCTATGCACAGCACCGACCGCTTCATTGGCGTCTAAAAATGCGGCCTGCCGGTCCAGCTTGTGGGGCAGCAGCAGATCATCCCCATCCAGAAAAACGATGTAGTCACCCAGAGCCACAGCCAGTCCCCGGTTGCGGGCAGCCGAAACGCCCTGGTTGGCTTGGGGTAAATAGCGTATCTGGCCGTTATATGGCCGTAACGCCCCCTCCGTGCCATCGGTTGAGCCATCATCCACCACAATTAGCTCATAGTCAGGGCAGGTCTGCGCCAGTACGCTGTCGATGGTGGCGGGCAAGTAGGTGCTGTTGTTGTGGGTGGGCACAATGACGCTGACTTTAGGCTGGTAGACCGGCGGCAGTTGGGCCATAAAGTCGGGTTCATCGTGGCCGGCCAGCAGTAGACTGGCCGCCAGTGCGTCGCGCCAGAGCAGGTTGAGCAAGGCAGTGGTGGGGGGATCGGGTTCGGCCATCAGGCTAAAGTTGAGCAGCCGCAGCAGCCGGGATTGGTCCAGATTGGGGAAGCGGGCCAGAGATGCGGCCGCCTGATAGTAAGCCTGGCTGCGGTAATAGTGCCAGACATCTACCCACCAGGTCATCATCGTCTCGGCGGCCAGATCGGGGCTGCCTGCCTCCCAATCCAGCGCGGAGCGGAAGATGCGCCAAAGGTCGAAGGCGGTCCAGCGGTGGGTGGCGGTCGATTGGTCCTGCCAGAGCCAATCACGCAGTCGGGCCAGATCGGGCCAGTCGGCTGCCTGGGGTGCGGCCTGCTGCCAGAGGGGCCAGGCGGCGTGTAGGTCGGTGGGGGAACGGCCGTTTTCCATCTGCCAGCGCGTAAAGTGAAGCAGCCAATCGACAACGGTGTAGACGGGTGGCAGGTTGGTGAGGGCAGAAGCCAGGGATAAGGTTTGTTGCAGGTGGGTAACGGCCGTTGGTTCAGCCCCGCTCTGGTATAAATGCCAGGCCAGCCACAAGGTTGAGTAGTAGTAGGTCTGCTGCTTCTCAGCCTGGGCAGCGGGCGGCAGGTCGGGCAGACTAAAAAATTTAGCTAGCAGCGCCCGCACCGATTCGGCCTGCACCTGGGCGGTACGGCGCATGGTGCTGTGTGGGTGCTGGCGGTAGCCGATGGTGGGCCGTTTTAGCCATGCGCCCTGGCAGCCAGCCAGGCTCAGGCGCAGCATCAGGTCTACGTCGTGGGCCTGGCGCAGGGTGGGGTCCAGGCCGTCCACCTGCTCTAGCCAGTGGCGGCGAAAGAGGATGGCCCCTAGCTGGACCGGTTTGTAATGGAGCCACTCTGTCAGGGTTAGATTGGGGGCGTAGTGCCAGGGTTCGACCGTTATTAGCACCTGGCTGGCCCGGTCGATCTCCTGCCAACCGCTGTGGAGATAGCCGAGAAACGGCCGTTGCTGCAAGTAGTCAACTCGTTGGCCCAACGTCTGGGGCAGCAGCAGGTCATCGGCATCCAAAAAGAGAATCAATCCCCCTTGCGCCAGGGACAGCCCCCGGTTGCGGGCTGCCGCTGACCCCGCATTTGACTGCGAGACAAGGCGAACGCGCTCTCTGAACGGGGCCAAGACCTGGACGGTATCATCGGTGGAGCCATCATCCACCACAATGACCTCGTAATTGGTGAAATCTTGCTCGAACAGGCTTTGCAGCGCCAGCGGCAGGAAACGGGCATTATTATAGGTAGGGATGATAACCGTGAGCAAGGGGGACGGCATGGGGGCAACTTGAGAGGGCTTACTCAATGGGTATTAAATGTTGGGATTGGGGTTTTCTCAGCAGGGTTGTTTTTGCGGCCGGCCGCACCAGCATCTCTTCGTAGTAGGAACGATCCGTATTCACATCCCACAACTGATGGCGCTCACCCAGCACGTTTTTGGCTGCCAGCAGCCCGGTCAGCATGGAATGGTCCTGGTTGTTATAGCGGTGCATCCCGTTGCGGCCCACCGTTTGCAGGTTGTTGAAGTTGTCCAGGTAGGCTTGAATTGTATCTACATGCTGACGATAATGTTCGTCATAAACAGGATAAGCCTTACGTTGTCGGATGACAACGCCGTCAACTACCAGGGCCGGATTGGCCAGATTGAGCTGGCCCAGTTCTGCCGCCGCCATTTGTACCAGGGCCTCATCATCCATATGCCACAAAGGGTCTGTTTCATTGCAAAAATATTCCATACCCAGGCAGGTGGTTGCCGGATCGGGAACCATCGCAGCGCTCCAGTTTTTGAAGTTTTGAATACGGCCGACTTTGACCTGTGGACTGTGGATATAAACCCAGTTGTCGGGAAAGAGGTGGGGGTGATTGATGATAAGACCGACAATGAGAAAATCGCGGTATTTGAGGCTGCGGGCGGCATGTAATACCGTTTCAGGCGGTGCCGGGTCCAGACTTAACAACAAGTGTGACACGGGCATACTGGAGATAACCTGATCCACTTCAACCTGCCTGGTCTGGCCCTTTTGACAAAGGGTGAGGCTATGAACACGGCCGTTTTCATGCCCTAATCTGACAACGGCCGTATCCAGACAAACGTCGCCTCCCTGTGCCTCAATCATTTGCTGCATCCGCTCCCACATCATGCCCGGCCCCAGGCGAGGATAATGAAACTGTTCAATGAGTGACTTGACATTATTTGACTTGAACAACGCATTGCTAACAGCCGAGCGAAATGACAAATCTTTAATGCGTTGGGCAGCCCAGTCGGCCTGGATAGTATGGCAAGGAATTCCCCACACTTTTTCGGTGTAGGTTTGAAAGAAGGTTTTATATAAACGTCGGCCAAAGCGGTTTGTTACCCACTCTTCAAAATTATGTTCTTGTTGGTGAGGCCAAAGCTGCGAGCGCAAATAGCTCAACAAAATGAGTCCGCTTTCCCATAAACCTAGATTGGTCAACGTGTTTAACAGATTCAGCGGGTATTGATAAAATTTGCCCTGGTAATAGATACGTGACAGTCGCGGTCTGAGTAAAAAATCTGGCCCCAATATTTCATGCCAGATAGCATCTACCTCGCTTACTTTGGTATAAAAGCGATGGCCACCTATGTCAATGCGATAGCCTTTGTACACCTCCGTGCGGGCAATGCCCCCGACCCGCTGTTCTTTTTCCAGAATAAGCGGATGAACCCCCTTTCTTAGCAGCTCGTAACCAGCCGTTAACCCGGCCGGCCCCGCCCCAATCACTACCGGTTGTTTGCTCATTGATTGCGGTCATCCCCCAGGTACAGCTCGTTGTTGATTGGATTGAGCAAAGGAGAGAAGATAGGACGAGTATGACGGGTAATCACGTCATAGTAATGCTGCGTGAAACCCACCACAAAGGCCAGGCCACTGTAAAGGTGATAGAGCCAGTGCCAGGGAATTACTGCCAGGGCAAATGCTACGCCGCGTAGCTGACTGACGTATTGGTAAAAACCTCGATTGACCCACAGCAGCAACAGGCCCACTAAAGCAGCTACGCCAAGCAAGGGGGGGTGCATAACGGCCGTTGCCCACAGCAGCACAAATAGATAAGTTAGAATGACACTGATGCGGTTTGTTTGGTCGATATTCAAATTGTTATCAAAACGCTGTTGCCGCAGCAGTAATCGTGTCCAGGGTAGTGCTCGCTGCCAGAAGTCGGTACGCAGCATATTAGCAGCATCCCACCGTTTCAGATGGGTAACTTGCAAGGATTTCAACAGATGAATAGTATGTCCGGCTGCCGTTAGTCTGTAGCCTAATTCGATGTCCTCAATTGCTGGTAGATGGTAAGCTTCGTCGAAGCCGCCCGCTTTCAGAAAGACGGACCGACGAACCGCGCCACAGCCGGCCCAAAAGGTGTCGATCGTGGTCTTGCTGTTTTGATGAGTATAGTGGTGGAGCAAGTTGCGGTATTGGGATAAAAAATTGAGCGCAGCCGGCCGGTCATCGTAAGAACCAACCAGAGCCGCCAGGTGAGGGTTTTGCTTAAACTCGGCCGTAATGCGGGCAATAATATCCGGCGGAACGGCTACATCGCTATCCACGAAAAACAGAATATCGCCGCGAGCAGCGGTTGCTCCACGGTTGCGTGCCCGTGCCGGCCCGCCAGGTTCGGCCAGTTGAACGACTTTGATACCGAACTGCTGGGCCAGATGCGTAAGTTGAGGGGCCGGACCATCGGCTACGATAATAATCTCGTGGGGTTCGGTAACCGCTTGCAGCAGGTTAGCTAAGCAGTTCGCAAAACATACTGCACCTGAATGGATAGGTACAATGACAGATACTGCCGGACTGATTTGGATATCCATAGGATGGGTTGCTCCACAATTTTCTTACCCATTGATATTGCTCCCTGGCGGGCAGGTTAACAAATCAGGCTTACAAGCTGTCTTACCCTGACGCCGTTTGCCTCTGCGGGGCAACAGAACCGTTTAAGGCGTGACCGCTGTGGGCAACGGCCGTTTCGTCTATTCCACCATTATACCAAACAATCATCTGGTAGTCGGCTGGGCTGCTGGCAAAGGGTGTGGTCACGCGTGGTCGCGGCTTTTTGTTGGTTATCTGACTGCCGCTTAGCCGGTAAGCGTTTAGGCCACGGGCTTATTCATGGACGATCATTCAAGGTGCAGCCAGCGTACTGAACAGCGTTACCACCTTTTGTAACACTGGGGAGATATGCCTGTTCAACCGGACAGACTATCTCACGGCCGTCGGAGGCGGCTATTTTTACGCCATAATATTCATGGTCAAAGCTGCGATAGAACATGAACCAGGTGTCGGTTTCGTCGTCGAGATACACAATCCCTTCCCAAACGTTTTCAAACTGGTAGCTCTGAAGCGGTGCACTCAGACTATCGGGCACATCGAGGGAGACGGTGCGTACTTCCAGCACCGGTCCGTCCGGACCGTACACATCGTTGGTAAACAGGGCGTAAACATCAGGCCCGACTTTGGCAAAGCTGCCAGGCCCCCAGACCGAAATAGTGCTGGCGCCACTGCGGGCAGCGGCCGTATTGGTCAACCCATCCCGGCTATTGCCCCAGGCCACACCAAGCTGGCCTCTCTGCGGTACGCCGTTGGGAATGTAGTAGGTGACGTAACGGCCGTTATCCTCAAAACCGATCACGGGAAACAACTCGTCGCCCGACCCCCACACGTTGCTATCGCTGTGGTCCAAAACTACGCCCTGGTCGGTAAAGGCAAACCCATCAGAGGCAGTGGCTAAACGGCCGTCGGCATTTACCTCACTGCCGCCGATCCAGTAGTTGGCCCCATAATAGATGGCTATCTCACCCGTCGTGTCCAGGAATGCGCCGCCGGACACGGCCCCTTCTTCCAGATTGTTATTGGGGAACCAGGTAAGGACCGGGTTCTGCTCATATTTGGTGAAATTGACGCCATCACTGCTGGTGGCCACGCCAATGGAACGCCAGGTCACGGTGTGTTCTTCATCATCATAGCCGTCCGATCCCTGGTAGTAGAGGTAAAAGATACCATCTTTCTTCACGACGGTTGAAGCAAAGCCACCCCACAGATAAAAATCCCACTCCCCTTCAGCGCCCGCGCTAAAGATGGGGCCACACTCTATCCAATCCGCTTGGTCAGGGATCGCGAGGTCATAGGCGTGTGTAGGAGCGCAGGCTGCCAAAGCTGCCAGCAGTGAAACAATCAAGAAAAACCAGAACAATCTCATGTCTTTCATTTTCCATTGCAGCGACCAGATTTGACGAATCGCTGCGACGCTAGTCGCGCCAGACTTCTGCCAACACCAAATGTTCGCTTTTTCGCGGAACACAACTGTGTCGCCAATGCGGTAACCATGCTCAACCGGTACTATATTGGGTGCTGGTATCGGCCATTCGGTCAACTCAAAGAATCCAAACAAAAGTGATCTACTGCTGCCCAATCGAATAGGGCATGAACGTCACGGACAGATTACCACTGTAGCAATCTTCCCACAACTACGACAATGACTCCAAAATCGCTGTACCATTGAATCTGTTCGGCCAACGCTTGCAGACAGGCCCATAAACGGTCGGCCCGATTATCAATGGGAATGATGATAGATAGTTCAAGCACAATCTAAATCCGCAACCACAACCAGCCACTAATGATGTCTGGTAAAAGGGTTTCCTCAAGTTTTATCAGCCACTTTTTAGCCCAGCGGAACAATTTTGCCGCTTTCGGAGGCAGCCAACTTGGCCGCTGGATAAGCCAAATCTCCCGCTGCAAGGCCAGCCAGATGTCCCGATTTTGCACGCCTTGTTCCCGGAGATAAACGACCGTCCACCGCAAAAAAAAGGCTCTGGCTTCAGCCTCTTTACCCGTACGCCAGGCAACTGCCATACTGGCTTCAGGGTGCTGCCGATACCAATCCCAAAGGCTGGGGACAACCAAAGCAGTCGTTTTCAGGCATAGTTTGACATAAAAAGCCTGATCTTCATAGATATTGTTTGCACCGGTAAATGTTTCATCAAAACCGCCGATTTCGTTGATAGCGGTCCGCCTGACCAGAATACTGCTAGGGCAAGGCACAGCCGCTATACCCCGCAGATAAAGGGGCAGTAGTTGGGGTGGCTGAATGGGAGTGTTTACGGCAACACCTAGCGGTGGCGAAAAATCTGGCTGGCCGATAGCCAATTCGGGCGACCAACTATACCAGTAATAGGTTTCGCCGTACAGCAGCCCTACTGCCCCATGCTGATCGAGGATAGCAATTTGTTCGGCCAGCTTGTTGGGCAACCAGATATCATCGGCATCCAGAAAAGCGACATACTCTCCCTGCGCCTGGCGCACGCCCAGGTTGCGCGATGCTCCTTTGCCACGATTACGATGACCAGAATGCTCGCAATAATGAATTTGGCCGGGCCTTTGCTGAGCATAGCGCTTAGCAATTTCTGTGCTGCCATCGGTTGAACCATCATCTACCAGCAACAGTTCCCAGGCAGGGAAAGTTTGGGCCAGTACACTCTCGACAGCTTCGGCCAGAAATTTTTCTTCATTCAAAAAGATAATAACGACTGAAACCAGAGAACTTGCTTCCACTGCTTAACCTCCCAGATACTTACTGATCAGAGATTTGACGCTGCCTACAGATGCAAACAAATGCCCGGCTGTCTTAATTTTCAAGCGAAGTTTCCAACCCACATCTCCTTTTAAAACCTCGATCCGCGGTAGCAAGAGGCAATTTTGGCTGCGCCGGACGCGACCAGGCCTGACCGTAAAGGCGGCCTGTATGCCGGCATGTTCAACTACTTGTCGCACCGCTTCGTTCACCTCGCCATAGGGATAGGCAAACAGCCGTGGCCTGCCTAATCCATTGCTTTCAAGTTCGCTCACGGATCCGTTAATTTCAGCACACAATTCTTCCCCGGTTATACGAGTTAAACACTGATGTGTACGCGAATGCGCTCCAATCTCGAATCTATTCTGTGAGAGTTGCTTCAGACCATCCACGTCTAACAGGGGAAGCCGGGGCATTCCCTTCGCAGCATCCCATTCATTTGTCTTGCCTAACAGATTACTGACGGCAAAGACAACCGCAGGAATAGCTCGCTCGGCAAGCGCCGGTGATGCCGCCGTCAGAAGATCGGCATAGCCATCATCAAATGTCAGGAGCAAAGCCCTGTGCGGCAATCCTGCCCGTCCACTTAGGAAGCGCAAAAGTTCATCAGCATCCACAAATTGGTAGCCGGCTTCAATTAGCTCATCCAGTTGTCGTTGAAACTGATTGGGTGGTACACCATAAGCCTCTAGTCCCGAACCGTGCGGAAGATCAGAAATAGCATGATAAGCTAAAACGGTTACTGATTTTGAGTTCGGGAAGCCGCCTTTTTCATTGACACCTTGCCAATAGTATGCGGACCCAGTTTCTCGGAAAAGTCGAATGGTAAGACCGTTGACTACTTCTCTATCAAGCAAGTTTAGGGTCAGCCCACTTAACAACCTGGTAAAGAATGAGGCCAAAAACGGCAAGGATTGTATTGGACGCCAAAAATAGCGGTTAAGTTTACGCCGAGAACCATTAAGCACAAAGAGGGTTTCTGCCTGCTGCGGGTATTTCCGGGCAAACAGGACATCAGCCTGACCACACTGATACAGCTTGCGTAAATAGTCACGTGGCTGCACGTCGTAATATTGCCAGCTAATAGCATTGGGATTAAATACGACTTTATAGCCCTTCATCAAAAGGCGGTAGCCAAAGTCTACATCTTCATTACCAAATGAGCCGCCATGGGTGAAAACGGAGTCAAATCCACCCAGCTCGTCAAACACTTCACGCCTCATCGATATTTGGCCGGTGAGCAAGTCATGGAGAGTCAACTCTGCTTGTGAAGAAGTCAACTGTTGCAAGCGATCTGCTGCCCAAGACTCTATGCCATTGCTTAAAAAAGTACGTGGTGCCTCGTGATGAAGTGGCAGGTGTCCCAAAACAACCTGTGCACCTTCCCCGTAAGAAAGATGATGCTCGGTCAGCATACGGGGATGTGCCTCCATGTCATCATCTAGGAACAGCAGAATGCCGCCTCTGGCAACCGAAGCGCCATTATTGCGGGCCATTGCTGCACCCTGATTCTGTTGCTCCAAGACAGTTAGCGAGAATGGAACAGCCAGCGCTTTGAGATATTCAACCGTGCCGTCAGTCGATCCGTCCACCACAACAATAACTTCAAACTTACCAGCGAACTCCTGGTATGCAAGCGCACGCACCATTCGCAGAACAAGGTCTCTACGTTGGTACGTAGGAATAATAATGCTGAAAAGTATCTGAAGCTCGTAGGCTGATTGGTCTTTCTTATACATGGCTGGATGTTATTTGCATAAGGCATAACTATGAAATGACCGATAAAACCTTAATTATCCAGGTAAGCTGTCGATTTGTTGAAACTTTAGTTTCTGCTTCAGTAGTATATTCAGAATCTAGCGCCTTCCAGATTCGCTTATTCCGAACTGTATCAACACCCACAAACATGGAAACGATAAAAAGGCCATCTTTCTCCAGAAAGTTCTCATATCGCCTGACAAGAGCTACTGGATCATCAAAATATTCCAGACACTCATTAAATACAATCACATCAAACTTTTCGTCAGATTGGAAGGTGCTGGCATCTTCTCTAACAAATCGTACCCGATCATTTTGTTTGTGAGAAGCACGAAGAATAGCTTCTTCAGAAATATCAACGCCAACAAAACGAGAATATTTGGTAGGGCACAGTCTTTCCTGAAGAAGTCCTTCACCACATCCGATTTCTAGAATTTTCCCTCCTTCTTTATAGTGATGACAATATCCGACGATCACGCTAAAACGGGATAATTCAGTCACATCCGCGAGATAATCCCATATGCCTGCTTTATACTGAGCATCCAGCAACTCTCTGCCACCGCGCATCGATTGGTATGGGAGAATTAACGAAAACCAACGCTTTACTGTGCTAACTATGAAATCTGCAGTAACTCTAATTATCTTCATTATTTTGTACGAGCCCGTTCCACTCATTATTATCTCCAAGCTTATCTGCACTGCCGACATTGCCTGGCGATCAATCAAGGCCTAGCATCTTAAGTTTCTCTTGAGTAATCTACGTACTCGGAACCAGAGTCTTGCGACATGCTGTAGCCTCCGATAAGCTACTGGATGAGCATAGGGCCACAACTCCCTTTGAAGGGTCCTCCAGACTTCGGTGTTCTTGAAACCTTTACTGATCAAGTATGTCTCAAGCCATCGTAGAAAGGCACCACGGGCGGCATTGGGCTCCGTTGGATGAAACGTACCACTTTGGACAGCAAGGTTGCAGGTTGAGTTTGGATGCTGACGGTAAACTGCTGAACAATCACCCGTGACAAAAACTGAGGCCTCTAAAAACGCTTTGGCAAGAAACACTGAATCTTCGTACATACTGCCAAAATCATCCTCAAATCCCCCCAAAGTCTTAAAAAGTTGGCTTCGAATCAATAAGCTGCAATTTGCTGGATGAATATCTTCATTCTTTAAGAGGATAGTAAGAAGATCTGGTGGCTCAAACAGGCTATTAGCTCTTACGCCTAAAATTTGTGTAAAGTCTACAGCAGGATCGTTCACACTTCTCTCGGTACCGTGCCAAAACAGAGTAGTTCCATACAGGATGGCTGCCTTCGATTGTGCATAGAGGATTGGTACTTGCGTTTCAAGTTTAAACGGTAACCAGAAATCATCCGCATCCAAAAAGGCTATGAATTCACCTTTGGCTTTGCTAATACCTAAATTGCGGGAAGCGCTCATGCCCCGATTTTGGTGGTTTTCGTGCTCCAGGTAACATACCTTTTCCGGGTATTGTAGAGCGCATTGTTGGGCAATGACAGTGCTACTATCTGTGGAGCCGTCGTCGACTAACAACAGCTCCCAATTGTCATAGGTTTGAGCAAATACACTATCAATGGCATCTTTAATAAATACTTCTTCGTTCAGAAAGATAATAATGCACGATACCAATGGTTTATTTTTTACCTCACTGACCATGTTCAGATTTGTGCTTGCCGTGATGGGCATAATCAATACTCCTGTAATTTTGAACTATCAAATCTAAGACTCGGTTATGCTGAGCCTATGGATTCACGTATTAGCGAGTACGTTTCAACAAAACGATCTGGTAAATGCTGCAAGCATAACGCAATTTACCAAGTATCTTAGCGCCAAATGGATACGAAATAAGTCGATTAAAACCTCGAGATGAAGCTATGTTACACTTCCAATCATCAATGTATCCGGGAATGAAGATTCTATCTCTAACCAGTACAAGAAAGCCGGCTGATTGGCTAATTTGGTCGAGATGGACTTCGCTTATCCATTGCTCCATCGGCTGGACATCAGTGTTTGCATGTTCCCATTTTTCTGAGAGTTCGCCACGAGGTGTAGTGAGTATGGCAAAACCACCAGGACTTAGGAGGGAATAGATTGTGTTCAAGAAGCTTTCTTTTTGGGTATCCTCGATGTGCTCAATGACCTCAGAGGAAACAATCAAGTCGAAATAATTAGGTCCAAGTATTTGCAGCAAGCCCTTGCTATCAGCAAGTAAGAAGTTAATCTCCGGGAACAATTCTTTTGCCTTGTTTATTGATGCTGCTACCGGATCTGCTCCAATAACGTCACCAAATGCTCCTAGCAAGTAGGTTAGCCATCCCCGTCCGCAACCTAAATCGAGAATCTTGTATGGTTTCGTAGCACTAGGTTCAGGCAGGACGAGATCTTCGATGAACATCATTATCTTATTGGCCCGCGCTTGTTCATCCTCATTTGGCTCTCTAGTATTCCAATAAGAGCTTGACCATAGTGAATGGTAGTATGATTCCTCTAATTTATGAAGATCGTTAGCCAAATCAGGTGAGTTAGGCTGCATAGTCTTGTTCTCCTTCTACGTTCCATTGTGACGGGAAAAACATAATCCCATATTCTTTTCCCATGAGCATTCCTGTGCCCAATACATCTGACGGAGAAACATCAAAAAACGTGGCAGCCGTAACCTCATCGTATAGGGTGGTCGACTTGTCTGACAGAATTAAGTTGATAAAGTAACGGTCTGGCAAAAGGTTTGTTGCCTCGAAAGAGCATTTCACTACACATTTGCCATAAAGAGGTGGAAGCTGATACCCAGCTTCTCTATTAGCACTGTGAAACAATAGCTGCCCGTAAGTTGTACAAATCTGAACACCTATCCACGGATTGTGAATGGGTTCGTCGGCTTCTATATTCAGCATTACCGTAAATTCACTACCCATCTTTACAGTCCGACAATTCTCACCAACAGCATTTAAGAGCCGAATTCCTGTAAATCTTGCTGCTGACGTGGTGTTGGACTTGTGATGCTCCATCAGGTTGACTGGCAAAAATGATTGTGCCTCTGTCAGATAGTCTGCAACAACCGTTTCAGTTGGGCCAATAGCACGCACCTCCCCCTTTTCGAGCCATAAAACAGTATCACACAACATCTCTATGAGTGCCATATTGTGCGATACGATCAACACGGTTCTGCCACTATTAGCAACTGCCTTCATTGAAGCGATACATTTCTTTTGGAAGTCAATGTCTCCTACTGCTAACACTTCATCCAGCAGCATAATCTCCGGCTCTAAGTGGGCTGCAACAGCAAATGCTAGACGCACATACATACCACTCGAATAATGTTTTGCCGGTGTATCTATAAATTTTTCTACTTCGGCAAAAGCAACAATCTCATCAAACTTCCGGTCAATCTCGATTTTCTTCATTCCTAGAATAGCACCATTCAAATAGATATTTTCCCTCCCGGTTAATTCTGAGTGAAAACCAGTGCCCACTTCTAGCAGAGATCCCACACGACCATGAATGCTGGCATAGCCGGCGGTTGGTTCAGTAATGAAGGAAAGAATCTTGAGTAGCGTGCTTTTCCCCGCGCCGTTATGACCAATAATGCCAACTACTTCGCCCCACTTGACGTCGAAAGAGATATCTTTCAAGGCCCAAATCGTATTACTAGAGGTATCGGTGTCGGTGTCGTTAAGAAAGAGAGCGGCCAACCGACGAAACGGGAATTTATAGGCTTGTGCCAATACGTCACGCAACGTGTTATGACGTATCTGTTTGTTACCAATATTGTATCGTTTACTCAGTTTAGCTACTCGAATGGGAAGATTGTTCATGGCTACTTTCAAATCACATAACAATTGTCAAACTGGGAAAATGGTGAGGTTTGTCAACTCTTTTGCCTCAGATTATATCCGCAAAGGTTCGCTCCATGTGCCGAAAAAAGTATGCTCCACTGACCAAAAGAACTAACGCTATCAGTGTAGATACAATGATCATTGGACCAGGTGCTGTATCTGTACCAAGCAAAGCCCACCGAAAGCCTTCCACCACTCCAACCATTGGGTTTACGCCATACAAGGTACGCCATGGTTCAGAAAGCAAACTACTAGGATAAGCAATTGGCGTGGCAAAGAGCCACATCTGAGTTACAAAGGGGACAATGTAACGCACGTCCCTAAATTGTACACTTAGCGCAGAAAGCCATAACCCAACCCCTAATGCGGTAATTAGCGCTAATATTAGTGGGAAAGGGAGTAAGAGTATGTTTATAGTTGGCAGCATCTTGAAGTACAACATCATGCCGAGCAAGATCACAAAAGCAAGAACAAAGTCTATCAAACCCGACAGCACAGCGGCTACTGGTATCGTAAGGCGAGGGAAATAAACCTTGGTGATTAAATTAGCATCACCGATCAAACTAAGAGCAGATTGGCTTATACCCTGAGCAAAAAAGGCCCATGGCACTAGCGCGGCAAAACTGAATATGGGATATGGAATACCATCAGACGGGATATTAGCCAGTCTACCAAAGAAAATAGTAAAAACTACCATGGCAAAAAACGGTTGGATGATAGCCCAGCCTACACCTAGGATTGTCTGTTTGTAGCGCACCTTGATGTCACGCCACACAAGAAAATAGAGCAACTCGCGATACAGCCAGAGCTCTCGCAGTTTAAGTGATGCCAAACCGGCTGTTGCATAATTGGTCCTGATTGATAGGCTATCGTCTGTTGTTGACCCGTTTATTTCTGCTTCTGTTGGCAATTGATGTAGGGTTTTTCTCTGTCTTTGTTGCATTTTGTCAATATTATCCATCCATACTTGAGTAAGATTATCAAAGCGCAGTTGCTTTAAAACTTAAGGTAAAAGTCACATGCTCGGATAACAATTGCCCAACCACTTATTTAACCAACGGCCGAATTGTTCACCATCCCAATCCGGTGCCCAGAAGCGGGGCAGGCAGAATGGCTCTTGTCGCCGGTGGACAATACCGTTCTGGCTGGCGCAGGCCAGTTGGTAACCTGCCTGCCGGGCTAACTGCCGTGTTGGGACGTTGTTGTCGCCGTGCGGGTAGGAGAGGGTCATGACCGGGCGGTCCAATATCTCGGTTAAGGTCTGGTGGCTGTCGGACAGCTCGGCCTGCTGCTGCAATGAGGGCAGGCCGGTTAACTTTGCATGGCTGACAGTGTGTGAGCCGACGGTGATTAAGCCATCAGCCGTCAGGTTTTGTAGCTCCTCGGCCGTCATCGCCCGCGACGCCGCGGGCGGGATAGGTCCGGCCGTTTCGGCCCACTGTTCTAGTTGAGCCAAAATAGACGGCCGTGCCTCAGGCAGCGCCACCAGCCGCTGATACAACTGATCTAACAGGCGACGGCGCGGGCTGGGAGAATCTTTTGTGGGCGCTGCCTGGCTTGTGTCCAATATCGACCAGGTAAAGGTCTGGCCACAAATGGGCAGCGTCAGGCTTTCGGGCAGAACAGCCGGGCCAAAGATAATCCGCGCCAGCCTGTCCCACCAGAACTCTTGACCCAGGGATCCGGACACAGCGAAAACGGTTGCCGGTATGTTATTAGCCGTCAGTAGCGGTTTAGCCATCTGCAAATTATCCAGATAGCCATCGTCAAAGGTAATGGCCACTGCCCGCCGGGGGAGACGGCCACTTTTTAGCCCGTCGGTTATGGCGTCTATGTCAATCACCGTGACCTGACGGCGCAAAACGTCCATCTGCTCCGCAAAATGCTCAGGCCGGACGCAGAGATCGTAGGGATCAACGGCCGTTTCCGCCACGCGATGATAACCCAAAATCAAGACGAAGTTGGTCATCCGGCTGTGCAGCCAGTGGGCCGCGCTTCGCGCCGTTTTCCAGCCGGGCAATCTCATAGCTCTACTTTGGGGCGCATGGCCCGAATGGTGATGATCAGTTGGTAATCGGGGTCCACGGCGTCCAATTCTTCCGGGCGCAGTTCTTCGC
>SLGK01000054.1 GCA_007123775.1 Anaerolineae bacterium
AGGACTTGTAGGTCTCGTTTTGCTTCGTTTGTTGGATGTGTCTGATAGCCGTTTTCTTTGCCAACCCCCTGTCTTGCTCTCACATCTCTCTATTTTTGGTCATACTGCTTCGAATTCCCGTTCTCCTATTTTGACCGATGACGGAGGACCGAGGACGGAAAAACGTACCGTCTTCCGTCGTTCGTCTTCGGTCTCATACCAACGAGTGCAAAAAAGCCAGCACTTCGACGGCCGCGTCACCACCCACTTCGGCATGGCGCAGCAGCGGAATGCCATGTGGCCCTTTGGCGTTAACCAGGGCCGGATTATCGCTGAGCATGGCCTGTACGATTTCTAATTTACCCAGCATGGCGGCCGCAAATAGATCGATTCTGGCCCCCTGTTCCAGCAGGTATTGGGCGATGTCGTGCCGGCCAACGTGGGCGGCTGCGCCCAGCGCGGTTTCCCAGTCACCACCACCCCAATCGTGGGCAGCGTGGAGCAGGTTTGGCTCTTGGGCCAGCAGCGTTTTCACCTGTTCCAGATCAACATGGGCCTGACTGACAAACTGTTCGACTAATTCGGCCGTTATCGGTGGTTTTCTATCCATGACTCTACTGAAAAAAGGTCCCAAAACCGAGTTTTTCAAGGCCAACCACTCTGGTGATTGTGATGGGGTTTAGCAAAAAACTCGGTTTTTTCAGTGGACTCATCCATGGGTATGCTCTGTAGGTTTAATCGTCATCAAAAAGAATTTCATCCAGCGGGTCATCTTCTTCATCGACCAGAGTACGGCGGGTCTTGCCACCTGTTTCCGGGTCTTCGACCAGACCCATTTCATGCAGGTATTCCATAATGCGGGCAGCGCGGGGGAAGCCAACGCGCAGCCGTCGCTGCAGGAGTGAGGTCGAGATGTTGTCCTGCTTCTTGGCGATTTCAATGGCCGTTTCCAAAAGCGGATCGGTTTCGTCCAGCAGGGCGTATTTGGCAATGAGCGATTCCCAGGGGGCGGCCATGGGTTCAAAGTTGGGCAGGGCGTTGTGCCAATGGGTAACAATACGATTAACCTCATCATCGTCTACAAACACGCCCTGGACTCGGACTGGCGCGCTGGCTTCAGGTGAGAGGAAGAGCATGTCGCCCTTGCCCAACAACTGTTCGGCGCCCACGCTATCCAAAATGACGCGGGAATCGGTACTGGAAGCGACGGAAAAAGAGAGGCGGGCAGGAAAGTTGGCTTTGATGAGGCCGGTGATGACGTCTGTAGACGGCCGTTGCGTGGCCACCACCAGATGAATCCCCGTCGCCCGCGCCATCTGGGCCAGACGGCAGAGGGTGCGCTCCACATCCCCCGGATACGTGTGCATCAGGTCTGCCAGTTCATCAATCAGGACAACAATGTAGGGCAGCGGTTTGACTTCCGGGCTGTCGTGTTGGGCGGCCCGGCGATTGTAGCTAAGAATGTTGCGGGCGTTGAATTGGGCAAAAGTTTCATAGCGGCGGTCCATTTCGGCCGTCAACCAGCGCAGCACGCCAACGGCCCGGTCCGCTTCCACCTCCACGCCGCCAATCAGGTGGGGCAGACCGTTGAAGCGAATCAGTTCCACCTTTTTGGGGTCAATCATAATCAGGTGCAGTTCATCGGGGCTGTTGTTGAAAACGAGATTGGCGACCATGGCATTGAGGCAGACCGATTTGCCAGAGCCGGTGGTGCCGGCAATCAGCAGGTGGGGCAGGCGGGCCAGATCGACAGCCACGGCCGTACCAGTTACATCTCGTCCCAATCCCACCGCCAGCGGACTTTGCAAACGGCCGAATTCCATCGACTCAATAATGGGACGCAGCCGCACCATGCTGATGTCATCGTTGGGCACTTCTATGCCAACCACGCCCCGCCCCGGAATGGGGGCCTGAATCCGCAGCCGGGTAACGGCCAGGGCCAGCGCCAGGTCTTTTTGCAGCGCGGCAATCTGGCCGATGCGAATCTTCTTAAGCTGGATTTCGCCCTCGGGGTCGGTGCGTTCCAGATAACCTGGCTCTACCCCAAACTGGGTGACGGTAGGACCGCGCCGTATCTCCGTTACCGAAGCCGGAATGCCAAAGTCTTGCAAAGTCTGCTCAATAATCTGTTTCTTGCGCTCAATTTCTGTTTCTGGCAGGCCGAAGCTGCCGCCTGGTTCTAGCAGGCTGATGTGGGGCAAGCGGCGGCTACGACGAGAGGGCGAGGCAATAGAGCCGGCTACCGTTGGTTGAGAGACATAGGGTGCTGCTGGCGGTCTTGGTAGCGGTGTGGCCAGATTGGCTGGGGGCGAGGGAGCAGGTGGGGGCTCCAGGCTCTCTTCCTCTAATGTTCTCGGGGGTGGCGCAACCGTGGCGGCTATCTCGGCCAGCACGTCGGAGGTTTGGCGCAGACTGTCCAGGACATCGCGCCAGCCAATTTGGGCTATCAGGCCGATGCCGTACACTAGCAGGCTGAGGTAAAAGAGGCCGGTCAGCAGAGGGCCAAAAAAGTCGAGCAGGGGGCTGGATAAAGCCCAGCCGACCAGACCACCGCCTCGACCCAGGTAGGCGTCGGGCAGGGAGGAGCCGGTGAATTGATGACTGAGCGGGAGACTGGTAAGTAATATTAGTTCAAAGCCAATGACCTGAGAGACCGTAATATGATACGGCCGTTCCACTTTTGAGAGAGCTATGTGCAGACCACCAAGCGCAGCCGACAGGCACAGGGGATAGGCTCCCCAGCCAAACAACTGCCGCAGTAGACTGGTCCACCAACCCAGCCAGCCGGCCTCAGTAAAGCCAGGCAAGGCCAACAGGGTAATGACGGCCAGCATAAAAAGGATGACACCCCCAATCTCTTTACGCCAGGGCAGCAAGGCGTTAATCACCCACTCATCCCAGGTGAGAGGGGATTTGTCATCCTTTCGTTGGGAGCGTGAACGTGCCATAACCCATCTAGGTATGACTCAGATCGACACTGCGCATACTGAGCGAAATTCGTTTGTCACGACCGTTGACGTGCAGTACCCTGGCCCGTACCTTTTCCCCTTTGCGGATTACGTTGCGGGGATCAAGGAACGTGCCTTCAGCTAACTCAGAGATATGGACCAATCCTTCTAGCTCCTGTTCAAGCTGAATGAACGCGCCGAAATTGACAATGTTGCTGACCACACCAGAAACAATCTGGCCGGGCTTGTACCTTGCTTCCACATCCTGCCAGGGATTTCGGTGCAGCCGCTTGCGACTGAGGGCGATGCGTCCTTCGTCCGGATACACCGCCAAAACCTGGCATTTGACCGGTTGCTTAGGCTTTAGAATCTGGTTAGGGTGGACTACGCGGCTCCAGGAAAGCTCCGAAATATGGATCAAACCCTCAACGCCGCCTACATCGACAAACGCGCCAAAGTCGGTCAAATTGCTCACGTAACCTTCGACTGTGTCGCCAGGCATTAGCTGCTCGAAGAGGGTTTCCCGCTCATCGGCTCCAATCAAGGTGGCCCGTTCTGATAAGATGAGCCGGTTGGCCGAGCGATTCACCTCGATAATCTTTAGCGTCAGCTCGCGCTCTAGCCAGTTTCTCAGTAGTTGACTGCGGTCCTGACTCAGGTGCAGTTCAGGCCAATCTATAAGCTGTGAGGCGGGTACAAAACCCTGCAACCCTTGCCAATAAACCAGCAAGCCGCCTTTGTTGTAGCCCGACACGGTCAACACCAGGCACTTGTCTTGTTTCTGTAGGTTTTCAGCTTCCAGCCAGGGATCTGTTTCTGGTGACAAACGAAAGTTAGCATCTGCCATACGGCCGTTTACGTGTATGTGGGTCGGCGTCGGTTCGTCTGAAGCAGGGGGTGATTCAGGAGCAACCTTATTTTCTTGTTCAAAGAGCGCCTGCCAATATGCGTCGTCTTTGAGTGGGGGAGATGTGGGCCGTGGTAGGGAATTGCTCATCGTTTATTCTCAATTAGGGCCGCAGACCATGCCATATATGTGGGCGACCGAGCGCGGTGAACATCTGCCTGGTCACGTATGCTATGGTCGGAGCCAGTGGCTTTGGTTATTGGCCAACTGTTTGGTAAGATTGACAACCGTGCTAAGGTGTCGTTTGTCAGGAAATCTAGTTTGACAATTATAGGCATTGCACAGGCTCTGTCAAACAGAGTGACGACAGTCGTTCAAGTTTTTTGAACATAGGATGGTGCTGATGGATGGGCTGAATGAAACGGCCGTGTTGAGCAATCTCCGGACGCTGTGGTTAGGGCAAGCGTGCCATTATTGGCCAGAAGTGGCGTCGACCAACGAATCATTGAAGCAGGCGGTAGCGGCAGGAACAACTGTTTCTCCTGCGCACGGTACGCTCCATTTGACCGACTTTCAGACGCAGGGACGGGGTCGCCTGCGACGTATATGGCAGGCCCCGGCCGGGACGTCGCTGCTTTTTTCGCTGCTTTTTCGCCCTGACTGGCCCGGCGAACAGGCCAACTGGCTGACTATGCTGACTACTCTGGCTGCTGCGGACGCGATTGAGGCAGCGACTGAGCTGAAGGTAGGTATTAAGTGGCCTAATGACTTGATGGTTTGCCATGAATCTGTCTGGCACAAAGTGGGCGGTATTTTGCTAGAAGGCAATCTGGACGAGCGGGGGGTGTTGCGTAGTGCCATTGTGGGTGTCGGGTTAAACGTCAACATCCCGTTTGGCCAACTGCCGGTCACGGAGACGCCAGTGGCCAGCCTGCTTGTTTTGACTGGTCGGCCAGTGGATAGGGTGTCGCTTCTCACCGACTTGTTATGGCGACTGGAGGCAGGGTATGGAACGGCCGTTGCCGGTCAATCTCCCCATTCTGCCTGGAACGAGCGTTTGGTGACACGCGGCAAATCAGTGACCGTTACATCTGTGGTCGATGCTACCAGGACTGTCATCTACGGCACGGCAGAGGGGACGGACCGTTATGGCTCTCTGCTGTTGCGCGATGAGTCAGGCCATTGGCACACAATTAGCGCTGGCGACGTCACGCTGCGTACTTAAACGTCAGTCCGGGGCAAACAATTAGAATATTGCGGATAATGCAGAGTGGGTTATCATTGTTCTATCTTTTGATCAGTGCCTCACAACTCGGCAGTGACCGGCGAAGGAGAAATTGACCATGACCGATGACTTTATTAGCGATTTTCGCGCACAGCAGGACTTTGACGACGATGATTTTGACGACGATCTGCCGGAATGGCTTGATGATATAGCTGACGAGGAGATAGAATCCTTCGCTGAGGAGGTTCCCGCCGAAGAGGAGGAAGAAGATGACTTTGATCAGCTACGTCGCAAGAGTGCCCGGACCAGTGCAACC
Organism: Anaerolineae bacterium; assembly: GCA_007123775.1. GTDB lineage: Bacteria > Chloroflexota > Anaerolineae > Promineifilales > Promineifilaceae > SLGK01. The sequence goes on from SLGK01000054.1 coordinate 5,316, forward strand.
TATGAGGAGATGGAGCTAGATGACGAAAGCGAGAGCGGTCTATCTATTCGCCAACTCTCTCCCGTGCAGCGACTTCTGTTGGCCATCTTGTTGTTGCTGAATGTGGTTGTAATTGCTGTGATTGCCCTGTTGCTGTTAAACGTAATCTAAGTCGCGTGACCATTTGCGGATAACCAATAGACCAATACCGCCCTGGCTCTACGGCCGGTAAGCCCGTCCCAGATTAGCGCGAATGTCAGCCTCATCCAGCCAGACTGGCTTGAGCTGACGGGCTGCGAATAAGGGGGCCTGGTCGGCATAATGGGGTGAATCCTCGTCCAGGGTGGCGCTGCCGTATTGGTGGATGCTGTGCGAGCGCAAATTGCCGTGCGTGTCCCAACTGATGATCATGATGTGGCAGTCGCCCACAAAGCCGCGAAAACGGCCGTCTTCTTCCAACTGTCCATAAATCGCGTGTAACACGTCCGGCGCACCGCCCAGACCCAAATCCACCTCGCCCCGCCGCAGCCGGTTGACTTCCTGCCAGGGCACGTCCACTCGCCCAAAATTTGTCAGTAAAACGTCCACGGCCTGAGCTAAACTGTCCCAAACGGCCGTTTCAGGAAGTGTGCCGTTCACCAGACGCGACGGCCGTATCTGTGCCTCAGCCGACTCATTCAAAAAGTGGAGCGTCAAAACGGCCAGCGTCGCTCCCAGGCTATCGGGCGTGGCCTGTAAATCCCAGCTGGTGAGGAGAGAAACGGCCGTTGCCATTTCCGGCGATAGTGCAAAAGGTGGCGGGCCGCCCACTATCGCCACCAGTCGCCCCATATCCGAAGCCGGATCATAGGCCATGTCATACTTGTAGTCGTAAAACGCCGGCGCCGTTATCGCCTCATCTTCCCCAAACAAGGTCAGCGCCCGTAAAGCCCGGTTGGTCATATAGGTCTCAATCCCCAATGTGGGCGAATAGGCGGCCGGGTCAGGGTTGTCGGGGCCGATGGTCGTCCGGAAGGGGCTGCTGTTGGCATTCTGGATGAAGCCGGAGGCGGGATTGAACACCTGCGGCAAATCCGCAAAGGGTAGATAGTCGGTCCAGAGCGTCTCGCTGGTGTCGCCGGGCAGATATTGACGCCAGTCGTAGCCTTCGGCCCGCAGGGGGATGCGGGCATTATAAACGTAGTAGATGTTGCCCTCGGCATCAGCATAGCCGATGTTGAACATGGGTAAAGGTCCGGTAGAAACGGCCGTGTACCACTCCTCCCAATTAGACGCCTTGTTCATCCGGTAAAACTGCTCCACGTGGCCCACTTCCCCCATGCCCGCATAGCGCAGGGCATAGACGCCATGATCCTGGCGCACCACCGGCCCGTGTACCGACCACAGCAACTCTTCCCGCACCGTCCAGCGGAAACGGCCGAAAAGCGTTACCAGCAGCCGCGCTTCACCCACCTCTAAATCCAGCCATTCCCCATCAAAGCGGTACTGGTTGGGATTGTCGGGGTTGATTTCCAGGACGTAGATGTCAACCAAATCCGGGCTGTTGACGGTAAAGGCCCAGGCCAACTGCCGGTTATGGCCATGCGTAATCGTGGGCGATCCCGGCAGCAGCCCGCCCACCATATCCCAGCCCTCTTCGCTCACGACGTGGGCCTCATACCAGGTCACAGGCCCTTCCCACGGCTGGTGGGAATTGACGGTGAAAAAGGTCTCCCCATTGACGCTGCGGGCCGGGCTGACGGCGATGACGTTGGAGCCGTAGGCACTGGTAATCTGATAGACCGAAGACGGAGGAGCGAAGACGGAAAGGGCGTCGGTCCTCCGTCCTTCGTCTTCCGTCATCCTTTCCGAAATCGGCCGTTGGCGCCCTTCGGCGAACAGTTCTGCCAGTGCGCGGTCAAGGTTGAAAAAGAGGGGAATGCGGTGGACAAAGCCGGCCACCACGTCTTGCGGCGTCATGGGAAAGGCTTCGGGCAAAACGACCTCATGCGGGTGCAGGGCGGCGTAGTAATTCAAGCCGTCTACGTAGCCCTGCATCACCGCCTGCACATCGGGCGGAATGGTCTCATATTCCCGCTCAATCACCTCCCAAATACGCAGCCCCTGGACCATGAAATCGTTCGGCGCGGCGTCCGGGCCATAGGCCAGAGCCAACATGCCCCGCGCCGCCAGAAAGGTTTGCTGGATGGTGTAGAAATCATCCTCGGCGTGGGCATAGGCCAGGCCAAAGGCGGCGTCGGCGTCCCGTCGGCCGAAGATGTGGGGCACGCCCCAACTGTCGCGCAAAATCTCGACCTCATACCCCTCCCTGGCCGCCGCCAGGTGGGACAAATCCACGCGAAAGGGCCAGACGCCCTGCGGCCAAAAAAGATAGGCTGCGGCCAATGCCAGCTGCCCGAACAAGGCAAGCAGATATTTGCTCCAGCGGTTCTTCATCAATGCCATAATACGTCTCCACCTGAATCCGTTATTTTCACCGAGTGATATGGTACAATTGGAAAGAGCAGCGTAAAAATTCGCCTGCGCTCTGCTTATCAAAGAAAAGAGGATACCATGTTAACGACAAACGACATACTGAAAAGATGCAAAAAAGTGCTTAAAAATCATTATGGCACTCAGTTCAAAGGGTTGGTTCTGCATGGTTCCACCGCTCGTCGCCACTCTGATTCGATGAGTGATATTGACCTGCTAGTGGTACTTGGGGAACCCTTCGACTATTTCATAGAACTCCGTGAAATAGTAGATTTATTGTACCCTGTTCAGCTAGAATCTGACCGGCTAATTTCTGCTCGCCCCGTTGCTCAAAATGAATTTGAATATGGCACTATTCAACTATACCGGAACGCAAAACGGGAAGGGGTAGCTGTCTGATGTCTCCGTATCAGCAAGAGATTGCCGCTAATACGGATTACCGATTACCGACCACCGACTACCGGTTGCAGCGTCAACCGCTCAACGGCCGTTTCCTCCACCCCCTCTCTTGTAAAAGGCAGCCGGTAGAAGCCCCCATCCAGCCAGAGCGGAATCATGTCGTCATAGTTCGCGTGGCCGGGATGGCCGCTCTGACCGGTTGTGCCGACCGCCCGTGACTGGTCCGGGTCGGCCAGGTCAAAAATGACGCGCATCGAGACGTGACCGGCCACGGCCGCCGGATTGCTCCAGCTCCAACTGTTGGCGTTGACAATGCTGCGCCCGCCGTCGGCCGGGAAGGGGCCGCGATTGACCAGCGACTCAATGGGGCCAATGCCGCTTTGCCCCAGCGGGATGCTGACAAACGTGGCCGAGTGGATGCGGCCCCAGGTCCAGTCGTCCATTGAACCACCCACATTTTCTTCAAACCAGACAATCGTGTCAGCCATTGCTTGCAGGGCAATTGCCTCGCGGGGCTGCCCGGCCTCGGCCCAGAGGAAGTGGTCGGGCTGTTGGGCGATCTGGTGGAGTAGGGTCTGGTTAACCGAAACGGCCCAGGCGACCATATCCTCATCCCCCATCAGGTCGAGCAGCAGGTGGTGGGCCAGCTTCATGCGCCAGATTTCAAAGAGGGCGGCCGGTACGCTGTCTCGCTGCAAGTGGCGGTCCCAGCCGGGGAAAGTATCCAGGGCGGCCCGGATTTGGGGATCGTCGGTGTGCAGGCTGGCGAGCAGGGGCATAAAGCTGTCGGCCAGCAGCGAATAGTTGTCGTTGTGGATACGGCCGAATTCTGCCCAATCCAACTGACCACCGGCGTCGATAACGGCCGTAATCCTATCCTCAATCCGCTGCGCCCGGTCGCCTTCGGCCCAATAGTGGCTGATCAGGTAGGGGTAGCCTTCATCCACCACCGCGTTGTTGGCCGTCACGATGTAGCCCTGCGGCGGATTGTAGATCATGGGCAGTTCCTCGTAAGGCACCCAGCCTTCCCATTCATACTCGTCGGTCCAGCCGGGCACGGGCAGCAGCCCATCCCCATTGCGCCGGATGGGGACCAATCCCGGCATCTGATAGCCGATGTTGCCCTCTACGTCGGCGTAGACAATGTTTTGGGTGGGCGTGTCCCAATAGCGCAGCGCTTCGCGGAACTCCTCAAAATTGTTGGCCTGGTTGAGCATGAGGACCGCCTGGAAGAGGCGCGGCTGGTCCTGAGCCGTCCAGCGGAAGGCGAGCAAATCCTCTGCCTCCTGAGCGGCTTCCACGCCGTCGTTGATGATGGGGCCAAAATGGGTCAGGCGTACCTCGATGACGACATCTTCGCCGCCGTTGACTTTGATTGTTTCTTCGATAATCTCCATGTCGCGCCAGTTGCCCATGTGTTCGTACTGGTGGCTGTCATCGGGGTTGGGGCGGATGATGTAGAGGTCCTGGGAATCGAGGCCGACGTTGGTGACGCCCCAGGCGATACGGCCGTTTTGCCCCACAATCACGCCCGGCACCCCGGCAAAGGAGAAGCCCACCACGTTCCAGCCGGGCGCGTGCAGCCCCACCTGGTACCAGATAGAGGGGAGTTGAATGCCCAGATGGGGATCGTTGGCCAGCAGGGGCAGGCCGGAGGCGGTGTACTGACCCCCCACGACCCAGTTGTTGCTGCCAGCGAAGGCGGGCGCGCCAATGAAGCCGTTTTCGGGCAGACTGCCGGCCAGGCTGGTGTTGACTCGTGCCCAGTCGATGGCGGGATTGGTGGTTTGGGTGGAAACGGCCGTTTCCGCACTGGGCGCAATAACCGGTCGCTGATCATACATATAGCGCGGGGTGAGGAGATCGGCCGTTTCTTCACCCACCGCCTTGATCAGCTCCACCCGCCACAGTTCGCTGCGCCAGTTGCCGCTCAGATCATTGGCCATCACAATGCCCCAGTTTACCGAGTTTAGCGGCGTCCACGGTTCAATCTCCCACGATTCGTTGACCAGCCCCAAAATGGTGTAGTTGATAGACAGCGCATTCCGATTCTGTTCAATGTAGGCATTAACGCCCGCGCTGTAGGCGTCCAGAATCGGCATCAGCTCCGGCGTTTCCTGTTCATGGTAGGCCAGCACTTCCCGCCCCAGTCGGTTCCAGCCCATGGTGCGAATAAAGATATCGCTGCTGATGGTAGAGGCGCCGGTTATCTCTGAGAGCCGCCCCTGGCTGATGTGGCGCCACACTTCCATTTGCCAGAAGCGGTCCTGCGCCTCCACGTAGCCCTGGGCAAAGAAGAGGTCATGCTCATTTTCGGCGTAAATGTGGGGCACGCCGTACTGGTCGCGTATCACCTCAACCGGGGCCTGTAGACCGGGTACGGTGAGGGTGCCGCTGGTTTGGGGAAACGGCCGTCTGACCATGATCAATCCCACCAGCGCCACAATGATGACGAGAATCAATAAAATGCCTACAATAGTGAGCAATATAGAAAGTGCGCGGTTCATCAGGTCCTCCGATTGGGTTATGGTGAATGGCTGACTATGATACACGATTTTATTGAGAAATGAATCTATTTGCGTAAAACGTAATGAGTAAAACGTAAGTGGGCTGGGTGAGCTTCTTACGTTTTACGCTTTACGCTTTACGCCCCGATATAATCCATGATCCTCCAACACCTCATCTTCCTCCTGCTCGGCTTTTTGGTGGGCGTTATCATCAACGCTCTGGCCGATGCGCTGCCCCGGCGGCGCGGTCTGAAGCCACCCCACTGCCCTCGATGCGATTTTCGCTACGGACCGGCCCATCGTTCCGTCACGATGCGCTGGCTGTTGGGCGTGCGCAATTGTCCCCAATGCGACCGGCCTGTCGGCAAACGCGGTCTAATCGTTGAAATCAGCACGGCGCTGCTGTTTGCCCTGCTGCCCGCTGTTTTCGATGTCTGGTCCAATTTGCTCATCAACGCGCTCTACATCGCCGTTCTGATTCTGATCATCGTCATCGATCTGGAACACCGGCTGATTTTGGACGTGGTGACGCTGCCTATGACCGGGGTGGCGCTACTGCTAAGCCTGGTATTGACCAACGATCAAAACAACATCGCCCTGGCGTTAGTGGGGGCCATCACCGGCTATCTGCTGTTTCTGTTTGCCTACTGGTTTGGTAAACTGATGTTTGGGCCGGGCGCGCTCGGTTATGGTGACGTGAAGCTGGCGATGCTGATGGGGGCCATGCTCGGTTTTCATCGCATCATCTTTGCCCTGATTTTGGGTATTCTGCTGGGCGGTGTGATCAGCGCCATGCTGCTGGCCAGCCGCCGTTTTAGCCGCGATCAGTTCCTCCCCTACGGCCAATACCTGGCGCTGGGCGGTATTGTCATGATTTTATGGGGGGTGCAGTTTGTGGAATGGTACGTAGGTTAGTGCGTAGTGCGTAGTTCGTAGCAGACCTACTACGCAATACGCACTACGCACTACGCACTACGCAATACGAAATATTCATGACAAATCGAGAAGAATCTATCAAACAAAAATTACGCGAATCCGGCATTATTGCCGCGCTGCCGGGAAGTGTGCCGCTGGCCGATATTGTGCGGGTGGGGGATGCGCTGCTGGCGTCGCCAGTGCTGGCGGTGGAGGTGGGCGGTGGCCCGGAGCGGTTGCAGCAGGTGGCCGACCTGTATCAGCGAGCTAATTCCCATATGATTATTGGGGCCGGTGGGGTAGAAACGGCCGTTGACGCCGTACCCCTCATTCAAGCCGGTGCCCAGTTTATCACCTCCCCCCTGCTCGATCTGGCCATTAAAGCAATTTGCCAGCAGCACGAGGTGTTGTATATTCCTGGCATTATTAGCGCGGTGGCCGCCCAACTGGCCTTCCAGGCGGAATGTATGATGATCCGCCTTTATACGGGCGGACCAGCCGGGCCTGATTTTGTCAATGTGCTGTATCGTACCGAGCCGAACCAGGAGATTATTGTCGCTTGCGATATTGAGCTAGAGCAAATCGGCCGTTACGTCACCGCCGGCGCATCAGCCCTGATGGTTGGTAAGCCGCTCTACCGGGATGCCGACCAGCCCATGAGCGACATTATCAGTCAGGCACGCACCTTACAGCAAGCCTGGGCAGCAGCTATGGAGAACGAGAATGGAGATTGAGATACGGCCGTTGACCGACCACGATACCATTGCCCGGATTGAAACATTGCAAAAAGAGACCTGGGGCATTGGCGATCTGGAAGTGTTGCCCACCCACTTTCTCCACGCCTTGCAGTACAACGGCGCTCTGCTGCTGGGCGCATTTGACGGCGACCGGCTGGTTGGCTTCACCTTTGCCACCTTGGGCATGATCGAAAAAGGTAACCGTATCGACGAAGTAGCCGCCGCCCGCCTTAAACTTTACTCTGTTGTCACCGGCGTGCATCCCGACTACCAGGGACAGCACGTTGGGCAGCGGCTTAAGCTGGCCCAGCGCGATTTTGCGCTGCGGATTGGCGTACGCCTCATCACCTGGACGTTTGACCCGCTAGAAAGCCGTAACGGTTACTTCAACATTGGCAAACTAGGCGCGATCTGCAACCGCTACCTGCTCAACTACCACGGCAACCTGGGCGGCATCAACGCCGGTTTGCCCACAGACCGCTTTGAAGTGGAGTGGTGGGTGACGAGCAACCGGGTGCAGAGTCGGGTCAGTCGGCAGCGTCGTTCCCTGTCGCTGGAGGCGCTGCTGGGTGGCGGTGCGCTGCTCATCAATGAGGCGACGTTTGGCAGCGACGGCCTGCCCGTGCCGCCGCCCAACTATATCAGCCGCCCCAGCAATCTACTCCTGATGGAAATCCCGACTGATTTTCAACAGATCAAACTAACTGATCCGGCCCTGGCCCGCCGCTGGCGCGATCACAGCCGCCTGCTGTTCCAGGAACTATTCCACAGCGAGTTTATCGTGACCGATTTTGCCAGCTATGAAGATGAAAACGGCCGTAGACGCTGCTTCTACTTATTGACTCATCGAGACAGCTAATTTTAGTGCGTAGTTCGTAGTGCGTAATCAGTTGAACCAACGCACTATGCACTACGCACCACGTACTACGTAAGGACACCCATGTTCAAAGACATCACCATCTCCTTCATTGGCAGCGGCGTTATGGCCGAGGCCATGATTCGCGGCCTGATCAACCAGGCCGTTGTCACCCCCGACCAGATTATTGCCGCCGATCCTTATGCCGACCGGCGTGACGAACTGGCCGAAAAGCACGGCATTCACACTACTGCCAGCAACCCCGAAGCGGCCGAGGCAGGTCAGGTTGTGGTCCTGTCCATCAAGCCCCAGGTAGCCCGTCTGGTGCTGCCCCAACTACGTGGTCATTTACGGCGGCGCGATTTACTTCTTTCCATTCTGGCCGGGATGCCTATTCACAAATTGTCTGACGGCACGGCTCATGCGGCCGTGGTGCGGGCCATGCCCAATACACCCGCCCAGATCGGCCAGGGCATCACTGTCTGGACGGCCACGGCCGAAGTCAATGAGGTGCAAAAAGAACAGGCCCAGGCCATTCTCACCTCATTGGGCCAGGAAATATTTGTGGATGAGGAATCGTACCTGGACATGGCCACTGCCCTCAGTGGTACCGGGCCAGCCTACGTCTTTTTGGTCATGGAGGCGATGATCGACGCCGGGGTCCATATGGGCTTCTCACGGCGCGTGGCTACCCAGTTGGTTTTTCAAACGATGAAAGGCTCGGTAGCCTATGCCGAGCAGAGCCAGAAGCATGTGGCCGAACTGCGTAACCAGGTCACGTCGCCCGGCGGTACCACGGCTGCGGCCCTGTACCACATGGAAAAGGGTGGTTTGCGTACCGTCATGTCCCGCAGCATTTGGGCCGCCTATGAGCGTTCCATCGCCCTGGGCCGGGGCGAGCCGGTGGGTGAACTGCCAAAGTAGCATATTCAGGCATGATTCACTGTTCCCTAGCAGCCAACTTTACAAATTTTGACGGAGGACCGAAGACGAAGGACGGAATTACTATCGGCCCATCGGTCCTTCGTCCTCCGTCGTCGGTCAGCGAATTGTCAAGCTAACTTGAACCATGTCTACATTCACAATGTAATGCTATCTAATCCGCAAATTTTCCAGTCTGGTGCCGAAGGCACAGCTATTTTGCAGCAGGGTGGGTGCTGGCTGCGCCTGGACAATCCCGTTAGCGTGCTGGTGGCCCGCCGGCCGGATGAGGTGATGGGGGTGTGGCAAGCGGTAGAAACGGCCGTGTCCCACCAAAATCTCTACGCCGCCGGTTACATCAGCTACGAAGCATCCGCCGCCCTCGACCTGGCGACCCATCCACCCCATGCCGACGATCCGCCGTTGGTTTGGTTTGGCCTCTATGACAGTGTGACCGAAATCGAGCCGCCCCAGCCTGGTGGCCCATACCGGCTGGGCGAATGGCAACCTGGTCTGTCACTGACGGCCTATGAGCAGGCTATCGGCCGTATCAAAGCCTACATTGCCCAGGGCGCGACCTATCAGGTCAATTACACCTTTCCCCTGCGCGCCAGCTTCCAGGGCGAGCCGCTGGCCCTGTTTGCCGACCTGATCGCCTCGCAGCGGGGTGATTATATGGCTTATCTGGACATCGGCCGTTACGCCATCTGCTCCGCTTCGCCCGAACTATTCTTTAGCCGCCAGGGAAACCAACTGCTGGCCCGCCCCATGAAAGGCACGGCCCCACGCGGCCTGACGCTGGCCGAAGACAAGGCCCAAATTGAGTGGCTGCGCCAATCGGAAAAGAATCGGGCCGAGAATGTGATGATTGTCGATATGCTGCGTAACGATATGGGGCGAGTGGCCCGCACCGGCAGCGTGGCCGTGCCTGACCTGTTTGCCATAGAGCGTTATCCCACGCTGCTGCAAATGACCTCGACGGTAACGGCCGTATGCGACGCCAACTTACCCCAACTGCTAACCGCCATGTTCCCCTGCGCCTCGATTACCGGCGCGCCCAAAGTACGCACCATGCAGTTGATTCGGGAATTAGAATGTGGCCCACGTGGGGTTTACACGGGGGCCATTGGTCTCATCGGGCCGGATCAGATGCAGTTCAACGTGGCTATTCGCACGGTGGTGGTGGATCGGGAGAGGGAAACGGCCCTGTACGGCGTAGGCAGCGGCATTGTCTGGGACTCAGACCCGGTGGCTGAGTATGAAGAGTGCCGCCTGAAAACGGAGGTGCTGACCAAACGGCAGCCCAACTTTGACATCCTGGAGGCGCTGCTCTGGACGCCGGCTGAAGGTTATTTTTTGGGGGAACGACATTTGCAGCGATTGGCAGAAACGGCCGAATACTTCCAATACCCGCTCGATCTGGCCCACGTTAAGCAGCAGCTAACCGCCCTGGCGGCCACGCTGACCCGCCCCATGAAAGTGCGCCTGCACCTCAACAGCCGGGGGCAGGTCCATGTCGAAGCGGTCGATTTAGGCCAGCCGCCTAGCCTGCTGCGCGTTGGTCTGGCTTCGCAGCCGATTGCCAGCAGCAACCGCTGGCTCTACCACAAGACCACGCGGCGCGAAGTCTACGACACCGCCCGTGCCGCCCGGCCCGACTGTGACGAGGTCCTGCTCTGGAACGAGCGGGGCGAACTGACCGAGGCCACCGTGTCAAACATTGTCCTGGAAATCGGCGGCCAAAAAGTGACGCCGCCCGTTTCGTCCGGCCTGCTGGCGGGCACGTTCCGTGCCGAATTGCTGGCAAAAGGTGAGATTGTGGAGCGGGTTGTGCCGGTGGAGGTGTTGGGGGAGGCAACGGCCGTTTACCTCATCAACAGCGTCCGCCGCTGGCAAAAAGTGGAAATAATAAACGAGGCATGAAGCCCTTCTCACGTTTCACGTGCCGCGATAGGCTTTGACAATCTCGGCCATGACGGCCAGGGCGATTTCTTCGGGATTGTCGGCCCCGATGCCCAGGCCGATGGGGGCATGGATGCGGTCGATGGTGGCCGCGTCGAAGCCAGCTGCCACAAGGCGCTGTTTCCGTTTGGCGTGGGTTTTGCGGCTGCCCAATGCGCCGATGTAGAAAGCGTGACTGTTTAGCACAACGTGCAGGGCGGGATCGTCGATTTTGGGGTCGTGGGTGAGGAGGGCAACGGCCGTATCCCCCGTCAGCTCAATCTGCGAAAACGCCTGTTCCGGCCAGGCCTGAATCAACTGGTCCACGTGCGGAAAGCGGGTCTGGCTGCCAAAAGCACGGCGCGGATCCACCAGGATGGTCCGATAGCCCAGCGTTTTGGCGATGCTGGTCAGGGCTACGGCAATATGAACGCCGCCGACCATCACTAGCGTTGGCGATGGCCGGTAAACGTCCACAAAAGCCGCAACCTTATCAACTGTCAACTGTCCACTATCAACTGTCAACTCTACTCGCTGGGAATGATTGGTCTGTTGCACGGCAGCACGAGCCGCTTCTTCCAGTGCTTTGACGCCCAGATTGCCTACAGAACGGCCGTCGGCGTCAAAGGCCATCTGGCGACCAACCAACTCATCCGGTCCGGTGAGAATGGTAACGCAGGCCCCCGCCTGTTCATTGGTAATTAGCTGCTGGATGAAGGGGTAAACGGCCGTGTTCAACGGCTCAACCCAAATCTTAATATGCCCGCCACAGGCCAGACCTACCTCCCAGGCCGTTTCATCAGCCACGCCAAATTCAAGCAGTTGCGGCCGGCCGTTGGCCAACGTCTCCTGGGCTGCTTCCACTACCGCCCCTTCCACGCAGCCGCCGCTGACCGAACCAACCATGGCCCCATCCGGCCGCACGGCCATCTTGGCCCCCACCTTGCGCGGGGCTGACCCCCAGGTTTCAATCACGGTCGCCAGGGCAATGGGTGCCTCATCCTCTGCCCGCCATTGGTCAATATCGCTAAGCACTTCTTTCATGTAAGATAACCCCCAAAATTTCTTTTATGTAATCGTCACTTTTTCAGTCGAGGTTCGCATCATTTGTAGGACAAGCATCCCTGCTTGTCCGGTGCTGGGCAAAAAAAGCCCCATTCTGTAGGACAAGCATCCCTGCTTGTCCGGTCATGGGCAAGCAGGATGCTTGCCCTACCAATGTTTGCAGTAAGTCCACTTCCAGGCACGATAGTCATCTACTAAACCGGCTTTAACCGGATTGTAAAGGATATATCGACGAATACGATCTAGTTCGGCTTCATTGCGGACGATATGGTCGTAGCTTTCGTGCTGCCAAAATTGGCCTTTACGACAAAGTAAGGCATTGGCTTTGGTAGCAGTGAAGCTTTTCAGGCTGTGTAAGATGCTTGATAGCGCGTAGTAATTGCCATCTGCATCTGATTGGGCTAAAGGGGTAAACAAAACATGGGTATGGTTAGGCATGATGGTAAAAGTGTCTAAATCGTATCGATCATTGTCCAGGTAATGGAGACTGTCCCATACCAATTGGGCGATTGCTTCTTGTTTGAGCCAAAAAGGCCCGTGTTGAGTGCTGTCAAGGGTAGTGTCCCAGAGGCTAAATAATCGTTTTTGGGCAAGGTATTGTTGCTCGTGACGAACGGCCGTTTCTTCGATTTGTTCCAGTTCTTGCTTGAGACGATCTGTTTCAGCCACCAGTTCGCGCATTTTGGCAGCGGGAATCGAACCAGCCAGACGATAGGTGACAAAGAAAGCAGCACCAGGAGGCTGGATGTGGGGAAGGTGACGTTCGTATTCGAGTTTGTAGGTTAATTTGTTACTTGTCAACTTTTGTAGGACAAGCATCCCTGCTTGTCTAGTTATGGGCAAGCAGGGATGCTTGCCCTACTTTTTACCGTGTGTAGGACAAGCATCTCTGCTTGTCTAGTTATGGGCAAGCAGGGATGCTTGCCCTACTATAGGTATCTCCGCGTTCCTTTTTCTAATCGCGGGTCAGCTTACGGTAGGTAATTCGATGCGGCCGGTCAGCGGCGGGGCCGAGTCGTTCCCGCTTGGCCTCTTCATAGCTGCTGTAGTTGCCAATATGCCACACCGCCTGCGAATCCCCCTCAAAGGCCAGAATGTGGGTCACAATGCGGTCTAAAAACCAGCGATCATGAGAAATGATAACGGCCGATCCGCCAAAATTCTCCAACCCCTCTTCCAACGCCCGCAGCGTGTTCACGTCCAGGTCATTGGTCGGCTCGTCCAGCAGCAGCAAATTGCCGCCCGACTTCAATACTTTAGCCAGATGCACCCGGTTACGCTCGCCACCGGAGAGGTCGCCCACCTTTTTCTGCTGGTCGCCGCCGGTAAAGTTGAAGCGGGAAACGTAGGCGCGGGAGTTGATCTGCCGGTTGCCCAGTTGCAGCGTCTCCTCGCCGTCCGAAATTTCCTGCCAGACGGTGTTGTCGGCGTTGAGCGTGTCCCGGCTCTGGTCCACGTAGGCCAGTTGGACCGTTTCGCCCACTTTGAAGGTGCCGTTATCGGCCGTTTCCTGGCCCACAATCATGCGAAAAAGGGTTGTCTTACCGGCCCCGTTAGGCCCAATGATGCCCACAATAGCCCCCGGCGGAAACTCAAAGCTCAAATCCTCATAGAGCAGCAGATCGCCGTAGCTCTTGCTGACGCCGTTGGCCCGCACCACAATATCCCCCAGGCGCGGCCCCGGCGGAATGAAAATCTCCAAATCCTTTTGCAGCTTCTCCGTTTTTTGTTCCAGAAGCTGGTTGTAGGCGTTGATGCGAGCCTTCGATTTGGTCTGCTTCGCTTTGGGCGACATGCGAATCCATTCCAACTCTCGCTCCAATGTTTTTTGGCGGGCCGATTCCGCTTTGTCTTCGCGGGCTAATCGCTGCTGCTTTTGTTCCAGCCAGCTCGAGTAGTTGCCCTTCCAGGGAATGCCGCGCCCCCGGTCCAGCTCCAGAATCCAGCCGGCCACGTTGTCCAAAAAGTAGCGATCGTGGGTGACGGCAATGATCGTGCCCTCGTACTCTTGCAGATGGCGTTCCAGCCAGGCCACCGATTCGGCGTCCAGGTGGTTGGTCGGCTCATCCAGCAGCAAGATGTCGGGTTTTTGCAGCAGCAGACGGCAGAGGGCCACGCGCCGCCGCTCGCCGCCCGAAAGGACCGAGATGGGCATATCGCCGGGCGGGCAGCGCAGGGCGTCCATGGCCAGTTCCAGGCGACTGTCAATATCCCAGGCGTTGAGCCGGTCAATTTTGTCTTGCAGCTTGCCCTGTTTGTCGATGAGATCGGCCATTTCCTCATCGCTCATCGGCTCGGCGAATTTCATGTTGATCTCTTCAAACTGGCGCAGGGCCTCGACCGCTTCGGCCGCGCCCTCTTCAACGATGGCCCGCACCGTTTTGCTGTCGTCCAGTTGGGGTTCTTGTTCCAGAAAGCCGATGGTGTAGCCGGGGGAGAGAATCGTTTCGCCCACGAACTCCTGGTCCACGCCGGCCATAATACGCAGCAGGGTGCTTTTACCGGACCCGTTCAGCCCCAGGACACCAATCTTGGCCCCGTAAAAGTAGGAAAGGGAAATATCTTTGAGAACCCATTGGTTGGGTGGGTAGACTTTGCCTACCTCGATCATGGAGTAGATTACTTTTTTATCGTCGCTCATGGGTCAGAGTATACTTGCCCGGCGGCAACTTTGCCAGAAGCACATATGGTGGGGAAAATCTGGCAGATCAGGGAAATGTGGGGTATTGTCCCAACGTCTAATCAGGCGATTATCACTGGTGGCCCAATGGTAACTGTAGGTCACCACCTGTATTGCTTCGTCTACTCTACCTGCACATATTCCGCAAATTAAAGGTAGCTTTCATCGGCCAAATGCAAGCGTGCCCGAATGTAGCCATCTACCAAAGTAGCCCTTTCTCGGATCAGGCGAAAAGACGCAACGGCCGAATCCGTCAGTAGCCGCTCTTTAATGGCGTGCAAATAATCGTTAACAATCACATCTGTCTAACCTTCAGCCAGCAGATCTAGTCTCGCCTGAAGATTACGCACCATTTGCACCATAGCCGCCCATTCAACGTAATCCATCCGATCATCCGTTTCCCCTGCCTGATATTGCCGGTAAAACTCAGCCGAAGAAAGTTGATATGTTTGTTCAAACTGGCGCATGTCTGCCTGCAATTGCTGCAACTGTTTCCGACTCAATTCCGCTTCATAATCCAGCAGCTTGCCCAGTGTGCGCGTCATGACTTCACTGGCCTGCTGGTGTTGGTATAAAGTGGCCAGCTTTTGCAATCGTGCCGCCACGTTATTTTTGGTCACTGCTTCTCTTTCACTCATACGGCCGTTCCTTATCATCAATTACCACAATAGTGTAGCTACCACGATAGTGTAGCTACCACCGGCAGGGTGTCAAGCCGAACAAGTCAGAAGCCGCGCCGCAACAGACTATTTCTCAGTCCAGCGACGATGTGAGCCACATTGTGGTCCACATCGTGGGTTACATCGTGGGCCACATCGTGGGCGTTAGTGCAGTTCCGGGTTGACCAGTCTGGCCAGTTCTTCGTGGGCGACACTTTCTTCCAGTCGTTTGAAGAGAATGCTGGGTTTTGGCAGGCTACGGCCGGCCGGAATGGGGGTGGCTTGCCAGGTGCCAACGGCCGTTTCCCCCGCATACGTCAATCCCACATGGCTTTTTTCACTTTCCACATAGGTCTCTACCACCTGCTGGCCGAACAGGGTGCCTTCTTCGCCGAGCAGCTCGTGAAGCTGCTGGCTGGTAAAGGGCAGGATGGGCGACCAGAGGATTTTGAGGCCGTTGATCGCTTGCAGGGCGACGTAGAGGGTGCGGCCAGTGGCGGCCAGGTCGGTTTTAGCGGTAGACCAGGGCTGCTGCTCTTCCAGGTATTGGTTGACCAGGCTAGAAAGGCGCAGCAGCTCCTGCGTAACGCTGCGGAATTTGCAAGCGTCGTACAGGCCGCCCACGCTGTCAAAAGCATCTGTGACGGCGTCCAGCAGGGATTGGTCGGCAGCGGTCAGGTCGCCCGGTTCCGGCACAACCCCTTTGAAGTAGCGTTTGGTCATATTGAGGACGCGGTTGACCAGATTGCCCCAGTTGCCCACCAGTTCGCTGTTGTTGCGGCGCACGTAGCCTTCCCAACTCCAATCACTGTCGCGGGTTTCGGGCATAACGGCCGTTAAATAATAGCGCATCGGGTCCGGGTCATGCCGCTCCAGCGCGTCCAAAATCCAGACCCCCCAGTTCATCGAGCCGCTGATCTTTTTGCCCTCCATGTTCATGAACTCATTGGCCGGTACGTCATAGGGCAGATTGAGAACGGTTTCCGGATCATCGGCGTAGAGGCCGTGTACCCCGATCAGTTGGGCCGGCCACATCACGGTGTGGAAGGGGATGTTGTCTTTGCCGATGAAGTAGAGGGTGCGGGCGTTTTCGTCGTGCCACCAGTTGCGCCAGGCGTCAGGATCGCCGCTGTTTTTGGCCCACTCAATCGAGGCCGACAGGTAGCCAATGACCGCCTCAAACCAGACGTACAGCACCTTGCCCTCAAAGCCCTCAACCGGCACGGGGATACCCCAATCCATGTCGCGGGTAACGGCCCGGCCGATGAGTCCCTGGTTGATAAAGTTGCGGGCGAAATTGATGACCTGGGGCCGCCAATAGTCGCTTTTGGCCGCGTCGTTGATCCAGTCGAGCAGGCCATCTTCGGCAATTTGGGGCAGGTCGATGAAGAAATGCTCCGTGTCGCGCAGCTCTAACGCGCTGTCGTCCAGCGCGCTGCGTGGGTTTTGCAGTTGGGCCGCGCTTTCAAACAGGGTGTTGCAGCTATCACATTGGTCGCCCCGCGCCCGTTCGTAGCCACAGTTGGGGCAGGTGCCTTCCACGTAGCGGTCGGGCAAGAAGCGTTGGGCCGATGGGGAGTACATCTGGGGGGTCGTTTGGCGGTAGAGATAGCCATTTTCACCCAGCTTGAGGAAAAGTTCTTGGGAGACGCGGTGATGGTTTTCGGTGTCGGTGTGGGTAAAGAGATCGTAGGTCAGGCCCAATTTTTGGAAGACTTGCAGGAAGCGATCATGGAAGTATTCAAATACTTCGCGGACTTCTTTGCCCTCTTTTTCGGCACGGACGGTGACGGGGGTGCCGTGGGCGTCTGAACCGGAGACCATGAGGACATGGTTGCCCTTGAGCCGGTGGTAGCGGGCATAAATGTCGGCCGGCAGGTAAGAGCCGGTCACGTTGCCTTGATGGATGTCGGCGTTGGCATAAGGCCAGGCGACGCAGACGAGTATGTGTTCATTGGTCATAAATTATTCCTCGTAGTGCGTAGTGCGTAGTGCGTAACAATAACCTGCTACGCACTACGCACTACGCATTACGTGCTATTCGTCATCTTCTTCGTAATCATCATCCTCAAAATCATCGTCGTCGATTTCTTCTTCGCTGAGTTCGGTGAGCCATTCGGCCAGTAGCTCGAAGTCGTCTTCGTTGATGGTGAGGTAGGATTCGGGGGCCAGTTTGAGTTTGCGGAACTGGGGCTGGCTTTCCAGTTCGACCGATTCGACCGGGATGCCTTCTTCAGGGCTGACGGCGGCGGCGTCCACGTCTACGGGGAAGAAAGGCCAGCTATCGGCGTCGGTTTTGTAGAAATATTCGCGGGGATCGGCCGTATACACTTCGCCGGTGATGGTAGCCACGGCAAAAAAGGTTTTGGTGTCTAAGCCGTAGTAGATGAGGCGGTCACCCTGCTTAATTTGCTCTGCTTCATTGACGGCGGCTACAACGCGCTCGGCCCAGCCGGGGAAGGTGGCGTCGCCGTCGGCCATGGCGTTGACGGCCTTGATGTAATGATTGACGTTGGCTCCGCGCTGCTGGCGGGCCATGCGGCTGGCTTGTTTGGCCTCCATTTCGGCTTCAATGTTTTCCCAAATGCGGGCCTGAATGGCTATATTGAGTTCGGCTTCGCTGCCGTCCTCATAACGGACCGTCATTTTGGGATGATTGATAGCTAGTACCGTATATTGGCCGATGCGATTAGCGTAGGTTCCGTTGACTTCAAATGGCATTCTTTGGTTCTCCTCAAATGTGGGCGAGGTGGCGAAGTCGCTTTGCCACTCCGCCACTCCGCCACTCTGCTACTCCGCTACTTCGTTACTCTTTCATCTGTACAAAGTGGCCGTCGGTCCAAACGTGGGTGACACGGCCGTTATCAGGTTCACAACTGCCGCGTACCAGGGCAGAACGGCCGTCTCTCAATTCGACGATACGGGCCGCGCTGGTGCATTGGGCGGGCAGCGGGTGCAGGTCGAACTGGCCGGTGGCCTGGGTGAGCAGCCAATGGCTTTGGCTGTCGGGATCGTACAGCAGCAGGTCGAGATGGTTGTCATGGGTCAGATCGGCCTCGGTGACGATGTTGAGCCGGGCCGGGCCGTCTGTGCCGCGCCCGGACGCGCCCTGCTGCCATAGCAACTGGTGGCTGCCAGCCTCGTCGGGGGCGATCAGGGCCAGGTGGGTGAGATGGGTCTGGGTGGAACGGCCGTACCAGGAGACAAACAGTTCGTTACGGCCGTTGCCGGTCATATCCAGCCAGCCCCACTCACTTTGGCGGGACGGCGTTTGTTGCAGCCAGTGGCGCTGTAAACGGACCAGTTGGTCCGGCTGGCGCGGGTCGAGTTGGGTCAACAGGTCGGCCGTTATGCCTTTGGCGGCTAATGGTTGGGTATCAATCGCCCCCTGTTCAATGACAACCGCCTGCCCAATCTCGGCGTTGGGTCGTTCGGGATGGAGAAAAAGGATGGCACTGGCATCTGCTACCACCGGCTGGTTGCAGCCGTATTGCAGGGCCAATCCTTGATTCTCGCTTTGTAGGCCGATGGTGGCGGAACGGCCGTTGCCATTACGCAGCAGGGTCACATCCGGGTAGTGGAAGACGATGTCGTTGCTGCCTTCAAATAGTTGTACCGAAAAGGTAATGTGCTGATCACTGCCTGCTTCAACCCCATAGCGGGGAATCTCTTCCCAGGCAACGATAAAGATACGGTTGGGGGCGGTGCCGTGAACGGCCGTTTTCAGATACCCCTCAAACGCCAGGTCCAGATCATCCCAATACGGGGCGATCATATCCCCCATTCCGGGTATCGGACCGTTATCCATACAGCGGTTAAAAAAGGCGGGATTCTGGCTGCCAAATTGCAGGTTGCCGTTGCTGCTGGCCGTTACCTGTGTGTAGGTGGTGCCGTAAAACGTAAATGGAAAAGGCAGGTCGAGCGTGATGACGGCATCGTCGGCGTAGAGAAAGGTGTCGGTCTGGCCGGGGATGTAGGCAAAACCGTCAGCGCTGGCGCAGGTATAACCGTACCGATCGGGGCCGGGGCAGAGGGTGACAGCCGGACCGTAGTCGGCCAGTGTGGGCCGGCGTAGCCAGAAAAAGAGAGCTACCAGCAGCACAATGACCAGCGAGATTAGAAGTATGGGACGTATCCGGCTCAACATGGCGCAAAGTTTAACGCAAGGCGTGGGGGAGGGCAAGGGGAGTTGCGCATTGCGTTTTACGTTTTACGTTTTACGCATTACGTGTTACGTGTGTCAACTGTCGCAGAGCAAAGAGGCAGGCCAGCAGGATGGCCAGGCTGATGAACTGGATGAGGCGGTAGCCGTCGGCGGTCAGGATGGCGTCGTCGCGGAAGGCTTCGACGAAGAGACGGGCTGCGCTGTAAACGGCCGTTGTCACCAGAAACAACTGCCCTTCAAATTGACGACGAATCAGCAGGCGCCACCAGACGGCGAGGGCCAGTATACCACCTAGCAGTTCGTATACCTGGACGGGATGGCGTTGCAAACCAAATTGGGTGATGGCCCAGGGCACGGCCGTTACTGTGCCAAAGCCGCCCCAGCCCAACCAGTCGGCCAGGCTGACGGCCATCAGGGCCACGACGAGAGCTGGGCTGAGGGCGTCGAGGGTGGTGAGGGGTGGGAGTTGGTGGAAACGGCCGTAAAAAAACGCGCCCAGCAACCCCACAACCAATCCCGCCAGCGGCAAATAGCCGGTGTGCAGCGGCCAGATAATCCCCAACCAATCTTGTTGAAACGCTTCCCAGTAGAGCAGCACAAACGCCAGCCGCGCCCCCACAAACCCGGACAGCAGCCCGACCACCCCCAGCCCGTAAACTGCCTCATGATTCAGCCCCAAACTCTGGGCCGACCGTTCCAGCAGCCACAAGCTAAGCCACGCGCCGATAATCAGAATCAGCGGGGCGGTGGGGAATACGAGGGGACCGAGAGAGAAGGTGGGGAGCATAGTGTGACGTAGTGCGTAGTGCGTAGTACGTAGCCATTAGTCCTACGCACTACGAACTACGCACTACTTCTACTCATTCAATAAACGGCCGATTCGGTCTTCCAAAATCGCCTGGTTGATGGTGCCGATGATGACCTCGCGCACAATGCCGTCGGCGTCGATGAAGACGGTGGTGGGCAGATTGATCACGCCGTAACGGTTGTTGACGACCCGGTCCTGATCGACCAGCAGAGGGAAGGTAAGTCCCATTTCCTCGGCAAAGGTGTCGATCTGGGCCGGGGTTTCCATCTGGTTGACGGCCAGCAGTATCACCTGACCCTCATACTTCTGGCTGGCCCGCTCAAAATGGGGCATTTCAATGCGGCAGGGACCGCACCAGGTGGCCCAAAAGTTGAGAATGACAGGCATTCTTAGTTCCGCGTCGGGATGGGCGTAGGTGGCCAGGCTGTAGCTGTGGCCGCCAGTGGTCATCAATTCAAACTCAGGCGCGGGGTGGCCCACAATGGGCGCAGGGGTTCGGCCAGTATCGCGAATGGTAGTTGATTCCTGCGACATCACGATCCAGGCCCCGCCCAGCAGGGCGGCCAGCAGCAGTAAAACGGTCCATTGGAAGCGTGTCGGTGTCAGATTCATTGCGACTGAGTATACCTGTCTGCGTTAAAGGGGTGCAAATGGATTAACGGCCGTTTACCCCCTTTCCGAGCAACTCTTAATTTATGATGGTTTTACTTCCGGGTACCCTTATGGGACAATTGAACCCATGAGTAATACAAACCATAACCAGGCCGGCCCAAAACCGGCTCCCAGGCTCGACACCATTCAACTGGTGGCCATCGACATGGATGGCACCTTACTCAACAGCCAGCACCAACTCTCACCGGGCAACGAGGCGGCCCTGTGCCGCGCTCTGGAAAACGGGGTCAAAATCGTCTTCGCTACTGGCAAAACCCGCACATCGGCCGTGCCGATCATCGAAAAGCTAAAGCTGGATACGCCGGGCGTCTACAGCCAGGGATTGGTGATCACGCACGGAGATGGCTCTATTTTGTATGAACGCACCCTGGCCGCTGTCCTCGCCCACAAAGTCGCTGCCTTTGCCCAGGCAGTCAACTGTTCGATGGTGGCCTATTCCGGCCCGGACATCGTTACCAGCGTGCGCGATCAATATACGGATGTGTTCATCAACTATCATGAACCGGCCCCTATTGCTTATGGCTCGTGGACGGCCGTTTTTACCGCCCGCCGCGTCAATAAATTCATCATCGTCAGTACCAAAGAGCGCATTGACCAGATTCGCCCCCAATTGGAGCAAACCATCGGCCAGGAAGCGACCATCGTGCAGGCCCTCGACTACATGGTTGAGATTCTACCGCCCGGCGCGTCGAAAGGGGACGGCCTGCGGCGTGTTCTGGCCCATTTACAGATTGACCCGGCGCAGGTAATGGCACTTGGGGATGGCGAAAACGATGTTGAGATGTTGCAACTGGCCGGGCTGGGCGTGGCTATGGGCAATGGTATGCCCGCGGCCAAGAAGGCAGCCGATGTGGTGACGGCTACCAATGATGAGGATGGCGTGGCGCAGGCATTGGCCCGGTTTCTCTGGTGAATTACGCCGTAGGGGCAGACCTGTGTGTCTGCCCTATGTGTCTGCCCAAAACCAGGGCGCACATGTGGGTCTGCCGCCGCCTGACCCATAAAACCAGGGTGTACACCCCCTGAAATCAGGGCGCACACGTGGGTGCGCCCCTACTGGACTGCTGTGGCCGTTAGCGGAATGATCGTTTGGGGTGTTTCCAATGCTGGCACACCGGTCAGGTCATAGGTCATGGCCCCGTCGATGCGGACGGGCACAATTTCGCCCAGGGGGAGTTGGCCGGGCACAATGACCAGGCCGTCAATTTCGGGGGCGTCGCGGTAGGAACGGCCGATACTCACCCCATTTTCAGAATGACCGTCCCCATGCCCTTCCACCAAAATATCCAGCGTGCGCCCCACCTGGGCCTGGTTCTTAGCCAGCGAAATGGGCTGTTGCAAGGCCATCAGCTCCTCCAGCCGGGCCTGCTTCACCTCTTCCGGCACCTGCCAGGAGACAGTGGCCGACGGAGTAGAGGCTTCATAGGAGTAGGTAAACGCGCCCACCCGGTCAAAAGCCATCTCCTGCACAAACTGCTTGAGACCGTCAAACTCTTCATCCGTTTCGCCGGGGTAGCCGACGATAAAGGTGGTACGAATGGTCAGATCGGGCATGGCCGTCCGCATTTTCTCTACGGTACGGTAGACCCACTCGATGTTGGCCGGGCGGCGCATCCGTTTCAGCGTTTCGCGGTGGCCGTGCTGCAAGGGGATGTCCAGGTAAGGCAACACCTGGGGTAGGCTGGCCATCGTCTCGATTAGCTCGTCGGTAACGTAGCCGGGGTAGGCGTACATGATACGCAGCCAGGGAATGTCGGGGGCGGCGGTGGTAATCTGGCGTAGCAACTGGCTCAGCCCGTTTTTTAGCCCCAGGTCGTGGCCGTAGTCGGTGCTGTCCTGGGCAATGATGATCAGCTCGCGGATGCCGGCTTCTTGCAGGCGGACCGCTTCGGCTACAATCGCCTCCGGTGGGCGGCTGACGTGGATGCCTTTGATCTGGGGGATGGCGCAAAAGGCGCAGGGGCGGCGGCAGCCGTCGGAAATTTTGAGATAGGCGCTGGTCCCGTGAACGGCCGTTCGTAACACCCCCCGCTCATCTTTGCCCACCGTCGTGGCCTCATCGGGCAAATGGTAAAGGGGTTCGGGATGCTTGCGGCGGCGCAGTTGGCGCACAAAGGGCACAATATCCATCCAGCGGCGCGTGCCGATCACGCCATCAATGCCGGGGACCCATTCCACCACTTCATCCCCATAACGTTGGGCCATGCAGCCGGCGGCAATGAGCAGTTGGTTAGGGCCTTTCATATCGGCCAGTTCGCGCAGCGCACCAATCGATTCCTGGCGGGCGGCCTCAATAAAGCCGCAGGTGTTGACCAGCAATACACTGGCATCATCGGGATCGGCCACGCCATTAAAGCCGGCCTTGTGCAGCAGGCTGGCCATACTTTCCGAGTCTACCGTATTTTTGCTACAGCCCAGACTCAGTAGATAAAATTGTTTCTTCTGTTTTGCTCTACTCATGGGGAATTCTTTACCGCAAAGACGCCAAGAACGCAAAGCTTATAAAAAATCTGCGTTTATCCGCGTTAATCCTTCGATTTCACTCAGGACAGGTCTGCGTCCTATTATTGTGTGGTGCGCCAGATTTCTTCCCGACTTTCACCCCGTTCACCCATGCGCCCCCAGGCGACGTCGTTGATATAGACAAAGACACCAATGGCGTTGCCGGTATTGACAATGGCCTCTTCCTGAGCCGTGAATTCATAGGTGGGATCGGTGTCACGTACAATGCCGGTGAAAACCACGTCGCCGTCGATGGTCACTTCCATCCAGCCACGCTCGGTGATTTCCAGGCGCAGTTCGATGGTTTCCATAATGGCAGGCAGTGCCGGCCGCGTGGGGCTAGGCGGCAGGGCGTCAGCCGGATCGAGGCTGCTTGGGGCCATGCCCGGATTGCGATTGGTTCCGGTGATGGGTACACCACCGGTCATGGTTTCTGGCACTAAAACAGGCGCGTCAGGATCGATTTCGCCAGGAGCCAGTTCGGACTCAGCCTGACCCTGCAAGAAGGCGGCGATGCTTTCGGTGAGGGCTTCACTGCCGTCCTGGCCACTGGTGATTAAGGGCAAGAAACGGTTAAAGACCAGCCCCACGGCGATAAGGAGGGCGGCGATAATAATCAGGCGCACGGCTGATGAGGCGGTGCTGCTGTCCTGATAGCCCGCATTGACCTCAAAATTGACCGGATCAAAAAAGGTTGGTCCTTGTTGGATGGGTTGTGATGATAGGCTGGGGTCTTCCTGGCGCACGGTCGGTAGTGGGGTCGCCATCGGCTTTTCTTTTAGCCGGGCCTCGTAGCGGGTAAGTAGTGGTTCGGGGTCCAGGCCCAAGAAGCGGGCATAGTTGCGGAGAAAGCCGCGCACATGGACCGGTGTGGGCAACAGGTGGTAGTTGCCTTCCTCCAGGGCGCTCAGGAATTTGGTGGTAATGCGGATTTCTGACTGCACCTGGGCCAGGGTCAAGCCTTTATTTTCTCTGGCTTCGCGTAGAATATGGCCTAGTTCGTCCATCGTATCAAAAAAGCCACTGATATAAAGGATCAGTGACTTTGAAAGGAATAGATTGGACCAGTTTGCAGAATTGATCCAATCTGGCAAAGGTCAATTTAGGCAACGGCCGTTTCGACGTCAGCTTCAGGTTCGGCCGTTTCTACCGCTGCTTCTGCTTCTACCTCGTCCGATTCTACCACCTCTTCCATCAAATCCATCAATTCCTCATCTTCCGGTTCAATGATGACGGTCACGTCAGCCTGATGGTCGGCATCGAGGCGAACGGTGACTTTATGTTCACCCAGGTCACGCAGCGAGTCGGAGCCTGCCCCCACTTTCCGCCGGTCGATTTCGGTCCCCAGCGCTTCGTTGAGGGCGTCAGCCACCTGGAAGGTGGTGACAGAACCGTAGAGACGGCCGGTCTCGCCAGCCTTGGCGGTGAAGGTCAAGGTCGTTTCGCTGATGCGGGCGGCCAGCGCGGTGTATTTCTTTTCCAACTCAGCGCGGCGGGCTTCGGCCCGCTTACGGTAGATGTCGGCCTGTTTCATCACGTTGGGAGTCGCTTTGATAGCCAGCCCTTTGGGGATGAGGTAGTTGTTGCCGTAGCCGTTGGCTACTTCATGAATTTCGCCAGCATAGCCAACGTTGTAAACATCTTCTTTCAAAAGCACTTTCATAGCAGGGTATTCTCCATAGATTGTTTTTTTAACAGCAGTTCATATTATCAGAGGTAGCTTGTTTTGACAACCGGAAACGGCCGTTTTCAGCAAGCTCTCAAATTCAAATAGAGGTAGATAGGTTTATAACCTATCTACCTCATATACCTCATCCATTGCCAGCAGCACATCGTTAATTTCCGTCACCTCATCCACAATCTCCTGGCGCAGACGACGGGCGCGGCCGCTGTCAATGTCTTTGGCATCGACCAGCATCGTTTGGGAATAGATGGTACCCAGGTGGGTCAGCGTATTTTCAAGCTGAAGTTCAGCCCGTTTGATAGTTGTCTCCAGTGATTCCAGGGTATCAACCTGCTTTTCCAGGGCGCCAATAGTGGCCTCAATTTGTCGCTTGATTTGGGGATCGTCACTCTGTGACAGTTTTTCACGCAGCTCAACCAGCCGCTTCTGCGAGCTGTTCCAATCACGGGCAAAAACGCCCTGCTCATTGCGGTAGCGGTCAATGCGCTGGGCCAGGTTGTAAATATGCTCTAACCACTCATCGATCTGGTTGGCGGTGCGCGTTAGCTCCATGGCAATGGCGGTGCTGCGCTGCTCGCGGATGGCCTGGTCAATGCGACTGCGGTAGTCGAGTGCCTGCTCCATTCTTTGTTGCAGATCGCGGCTTCTGAGGCGGGCCGGTTCAAACTCGTTGTGCAGCAGTTTAGCCGCCACTTGTTGCCCGAACTCGGGGTCGGTCATGCTGCTGTAGGTCAGGCCAGCGACTGCCGCTGCGCCACCCAGCAGCCAACCCCACCAGGGGATGATGCCGACATAGCTGACGTTGGGGGCAAAGGTAGCCAGCAGGAGCGACAGTGAAATAACGGCCGCATTTTCCCAACGAAAAATCGCCTCTTGCACGATAGACTTCTGGACTTTTTCTCGCAATGTTTCGCTAGAAGATGGACCGTCAGGCATGTTTTTTAGAGTTTCGAGTATGGTTCACTGCTCCCTGGCAGTCAACGTTACAAATTTTGACGGAGGACCGAAGACGAAAGACGGAATCGCTATTGACCTATCGGCTCATCGCTTTTCCTGGCCATTGGTCTTTCGTCTTCCGTCCTCGGTCAGTGAATGGTCAAGCTACTTTGAACTATGACGAGTTTTGGTTTAATTTGAGGCTGCCGCGCTTTGGTCGGCCTCGTCGTCAAACGAGAAAGAAGGCTCCTCACTCAGACCCAGCCGTCGCTTCCTTTCCTCAAGCTGGATGTCAATTTCAGCCTGACCCAGCGCGTCGTCTAGTTGATTACTCAGGCTGCTGGCGTACATTTCGCTGTGGGCGCTAGCTCGGTCCAGCCGGCCGCGAATTGATTCACCCAGGCGAGCAATATCGGTATCGCCAATGCCCATCAGGTCGTCCAGGCTCTTGATAGCCCGTACCGTTTTCTCCTTCGATTTGGCTAACTGGAGCAGTGATTCCAGTTCGCGCTGTTCGCGCCGGATGGTTTGCAGCTTGGCTTGCAACTTCAGGCGAGCATTGAGCAGCGTTTCATACTCCTTTTCCTGGCGCACCCACTGCTCATGGTATTGCTCTTGCAAGCGGCGATTGGTGTTCATCTCGTTCTGAGCGGCACGGGCCAGATCGGTTTTGCCCTGCATCAGCAACGTGTCGATGTTGCGGTCGGCCTGGTCGGCTTTGCGCTTGTATTCGTTGTATTTGCGTTCCAGGGTTCTGACTTCGCCGCCGACGGTAGCGGCCGCCCGCTCCAGTTCGCGCAAGTTGTTTTCAGCATCGCGAATATATTGGCGCATGACCGCGACCGAGTTTTGTTCCAGGGCGCGGTCCACCATGGCGTGCAGGTTGGCTTGAATGAGGGTTTGGGTCTTTTCAAGTAATGAGGACATGTATCTCTCCTTATCTGGTCTATTAACTACGATGATAGGGTAAAGCGACTACAATTTCATAAGGTTGGGCCGTGCCATCAGGTCGTGTGGCCGGATGGGCGGGGGTTATAGCGATGTGGCCGTTATGCAGGTCGATATAGCCATTAGCAATTTGAAGATTGGTGTTAGACAGCAGTTCCACCGCGCTGGTACGTTCGCCAGAAAAAATCGTCTGCATCTGCGTGAACTCGTTGGCCGTTAGCGGCAGGTTAGCAGCAATAATAATCTTCAGGTAGGTTTCGTGCTGTCGCAACGAAAGAACGACAGAAGGCGTTGACTGTCGCTGCATACAGGTATGTATGAGCCGTTGCAGGCTGTCGATAATCATGGTACTCACGCCCTGAATAGCGGGCAGATTGTGGTCTTCTGGTCTGATGGCGAGCTGGATAGGTTGGTGCGGATCAAGTGCATACTTTTGGACCGTCTCGCGCAGTAACAAATGGGGGTCACTAATGGGACAAACCCGCATCTCATAGCCCAGAACGGCTTCGCCTGTCCATAGTTCGGCCAGGGTGATGAGATCTTCGATCAGGTCTGTGAGCGTCAGGCTTTCGGCCTGGATAGTTTCCAGGGAGTCGATCAATTCCTGATCGGTACTGACTTCTTGAAGGCGGTCTGCCAGATCGCTGGAAAATTGAGAAACGGTATGAAGCGGCCGTTGTATATCGGGCGTGATCAGGTTGAGAATGCTCCGTTTTAGGTCATCAAAGTCCTGGGAGATAATGTCTTGTATCTGAAAGTGCCGGTCTAGCTGGGAGATGATGAGGTCGATTAGTTCATCACTATTATAAGGTTTGGTAATGTATTGCTCAACCCCGCTGCGCAGACCCTTGTGGATTTCATGCTCTTCCCCTTTGGCTGTCAGAAAGATGAAGGGGATTTGTAGCCAGTTGGGGTCATTGCGTACCTCAGTCAGTAACTGGTACCCGTTCATTTCTGGCATCATGATGTCAGAGATGATTAGATCGGGTCTGTGTTTGGCCAACACCTCTAGCGCAACACGGCCGTTTTCGGCCGTTAGAATCTTAAAGCTGTAATGGCTGTTGGCTATTTGGAGTAACTCTTCCAGGCCGCTTAGAAGATGGGGGTTGTCCTCGACTACAAGGATAGTTGCTTGCGTTTTGTCAGGTACGGTTGGCTGTTTAATAGCGGCCGTGTCTAGCAGGGGGAGGACGATAGTAAAGGTACTTCCCTCTTCTTCAACGCTTTCTACCTCAATGCGTCCGCCGTGTAACGTGACGATGCCCTGGGCTATAGTCAGCCCAATACCCGCGCCCTGTTGTTCGAACTTCATTCGGTCATGCTGGTAAAAGAGGTCAAATAGCCGGTTGGTAGCTTGTTCAGGAAAGCCCATGCCTTCGTCACTGACACTGATGTGGATCTCCTGGTCGATAACGGCCGTGTTCACGTGTACGTTCCCACTTCTTGCTCTAAACTGGCTCGTAAACTTGATGGCATTATCCAGAATGCGGCCGATTGCATCCTGCAGCATACCGGGTACGCCACGCAGCAATGGCAGTTTGGCTGGTTCGTCATAGTCAAGCGTTATGCCAAGCTCTTTGGCCAGCGGCCTGGCTTGCTCAACCAGTTCTGACAACAACGTGGGCAGATCGTCCAGCATGACGGCCGACTGGTTTATGTGATCTTCAGTTTCCCCAGTACGCAGTTCAAGTACCTGGATAAAGTCGCGGACCAACTGGGTCAGCCGCACACAGCCGGCCTGAATACCCCGCAGGTATTCGGGAAAATTACCATCAATCCCTCTGTTCGTGTCAACCTTGATCATGTCCAGATAGGCCGTCACGTAGGTTAGCGGCGTGCGGAGTTCATGATTCAAGATTTTCATCAGGTTCCGCTTGAGCAGGCCCAGGCTCTCATGACGCATGAGCTGCAACTGCATACTGCGATCAAGCTGGACCTCTATTAACTCGACCAGTTCGGTGGGATTAAATGGCTTGGTAATGTACAGATTAGCGCCACTGACCCGTCCTTTATGAATGTCTTCGTATCTTCCTTTGGCTGTCAGAAAAATAAAGGGGATGTGGGTCCATTCAGGATTACGCCGCACCGTTTGCAATAGCTCGTAGCCATTCATGGTGGGCATCATGATGTCTGAAACGATGAGGTCTGGCGGCTCTTTTTCAGCAACTCTTAAGGCGGCCTGGCCGTTATCGGCCGTCAATACATGCAGGTCGTAACCAACATCAACGACCTGTAACAGATCGTACATGCCTTCTAGCATGGCCGGTTCATCTTCTACCAGGAGTATGGTTGCCTTTTGCATGAATCGACGGGCTAACCTGGCCGCGTTAGCAACATTATGTGCCGCGCAGACGACGGGCGACCAGGGATAAACCAAGTAACACAAAGGCCAACAAGATAACGCCCCAGGTGCCAAAACCGGTTTCGGGCAAAGTGTCTACAGGCGGTGCCGTGATCTGTGGGGTGGGTGTGGACACGGCCGTTTCATCTTCCTCGCCCGCTTCGGCAATCGCCGTTGCCAGACTGTCTGGTGTAGCGTCGTCTTCGTCGATGTCGTTCTCATCCTCC
Source organism: Anaerolineae bacterium (assembly GCA_007123775.1). Taxonomy (GTDB): domain Bacteria; phylum Chloroflexota; class Anaerolineae; order Promineifilales; family Promineifilaceae; genus SLGK01. The sequence goes on from SLGK01000054.1 coordinate 34,730, forward strand.
TCGACCGGCAGCACAACGGGTGTGTCGGTGGGGGTAGGCGTTTCAGTTGGCTCTGGCTCAGGTGTTTCGGTAGGCGTTTCGGTAGGCCGGGCATCTTCGGTTTGCCTGGCTTCGATAGTGATAGCAACGGCCGTGTTGGTGACGGCAATGATGGCGTTTTCCGCTTCTCTTGTTTGAATAGCAGCCGCTATGGCACCATTGTCGTTGGCTGTGCGCGTCAAGAAGATGCCGCCGACGCATAGCAAACCAAGTAGCAAGATAGTCGTCAGAATGCCTGCTAAGATAACGAAAGTTCGGCTGCCTGCAGAAGCACCGCCTTCTTCCTCTTCAATGATAAATTCATCGCTCATAATGTCCTCCTCAAAACAGTCACTTTACAAGATCGCTTCCATATTAGCATAAGGAACAAAGACGGTTTGTTCTTCGGCAAGCGTTACCATTGCCCCTGCCGTTTTGATACCGGTTGCGGTTGGTCTGGTTTTGTTGATTAACTGAGCAACGCGGCCTACTTCTCCATTGTAAGGCGCCCGCAAGAGCCGCACCGCTTGCCCAACGGCCAGTGGTTGGTAGGTGGGTGATGGCGTAGCCGGATTCGTCACATCGTGAGGAATCACAATTTCAGGCCGATGCAGGCGGTCAAACGGGGTGAGCAAAGATGCGTCGTGCCCTGACCACTGTGCCAGCAGGTCAAACAGGTGTTGGTCTATAGGCTGTTGGCCAATCCCGTTGAGTAAAACGAGTGGCACTTTTAGCTCTCGCGCCACCTGACACAAACGGGCCGGCATCGAGCCAGTAATAAGCCCGGTCACTTCCTCGAAAGCAGCCTGTTCTAGCAGTGATTCATCTTGGATGGTGCCACTGACCAAAATGTGTCCCTCGTGTTTGTCCAGGCTACGGGCGGTAAGAGGCTGATTGGGCCGCTCAACGGTTATTTTGAGTGGGCCAAACGCTTCAGCACCGCTGCTCCAGACGCCCTGTATCAAAGTACCGCGTGTTTCCAGGACGATGGTATGGTCGCCACGAAAGCCGATCACGCGCCCTTTAACCATGGCCCGTAGTTCAATCAGGCGGGCAATAGACTCAATGATTATACGGCCGTTTTGCACGATGGAAATCCGGCCTGCTACAGGTGCCTTAATCGTTTTGTCACCCAATAACCCTTTCTTTTGCAAAAGCGGCGTACCCAGTTCCACACTATCACCCACATCAACCAGAAGATAGTCAGTCACTTTTGCCGGGGGAACGCCTAACAATTCGTTGCCCGGCACAATATAGAACCGGACGCCTTCCGGGATGCGGGCTACAACCTGGTTGGGTGACACGGCGTTGCCCACACGCACAACTGTTTTGCCAGGACGAGACAGCTTACGCTCACAGCGAATCTTGGCATAAGCCTGGGCAAATCTGACGTTAACCAATGGGTCCATAATTGATTTAGCTATCCACTAATTGACCACCAACATCAAACAACCACTGTTGAATCAGGGTGTGCCGGGCGGTATCGTCGTCGGGTAACTGTAGCGGTCGGTTTCGGCCGTCGATGACCAGGCCAACCGAACCGCCGTGAATGGTAAGCCGCCGCTCTTTACCTGGTCCTGCGCCTACGTCAAACCGTTTGGCCGGTTTAAGCGTTACTTTTGCCGTCTGGCCGGGACGCAGGGGCAGGATTGTCAACGAGCCATATTCTACCTCTTCCCCTATTTTTTGTCCCTGATCCATTTCCATAGAGACGTCTAAAACTTTCTGTCCGACTTGCCCGCTGCCGGTGGGCACCACTACCCAGCCTAGATTGGATAAGATGCCGCTTTCCAACGCCTGGACAACCGGTACTGGTTCGATGATGGCCAACGCGCCCAGGGCCGGCAGCAGACCATGCGTGTCCAACACAACTGAGAAAACACCAGTTGGTTGCAGGGCGTCGAGCAGCATTAACATAATTTGCCCTTGTTGACCGGTATGGGCCAGGGCGCTGCCTCGCACGAGCATCATCTGGCAAGGTGGCAGCGGGTTTGTTTGGGGCCATTGCCAGGTTTGGGCGGCCCGATTCAGACCGCAGCGAAGGAGTACACGAATCAGCGCCTGCTCCATTTGTAAGTCGGCAACCGTTGTGGGAAGGGATTGCGGATAGACTGATTTATGGTAGATGTAGTTGTGGAGTTGCTCAAGGCTGCTGTCCAGGTCTAGCGGAAGCCAGCGGGCGATTTCTGGTAGGCTAATCAGGTCGAGCAGGTGGGGCAAAGAACGGCCTAGACCCAGCCCGGCATAGATAGAAACGGCTGTTTGATTGGAATCGGCCGTTATCAGCGACACTTGTTCGGCGCCTAAATCAACGCCTAAGACACGATTCTGATTCAGCGCGGCAAAGTAGCGGCAAAGTGCGGCAAAGGCAGTGGTCGTGGGCAGCGGCGGCAATTCGGCCCAATCAGCCAGCTCCCGAATGCCCGGAAGCTGGTTGATGCTTAACTCCTCATACAGCGTACCGACCGAGTTAATAGCTTCGTCCAACTGCTCAGTTTCCAGGCGAGGACGCATGTTTTCAATGACGTGGACATTGGCCAGATTGCCCATCAACTGGGTCACGTGCTCGCGCAGCTTGATGTTGCCGCCATAAATAATCTGTACGCGCTTATCTTGACTTAGCGTTTGGACACCCAAACTGAGTGTTTCTAACAGCTCTAATAAGCGTTTGTCTTCACCGCCATCGGTGCCGCCGCCAATCATGATCAGGTCGGGCTGGCCGCTAATCATAGCTTCTAACTGTTCGGCGGCATCCCGCTCGTCGACCAGGCTAAACGTGTCGATTTCGCGAACCGGGTTGCTGTACAGGGCGCGGCGTCCGGTAGCCAGACTTAACTCTTCGGCCAGACCGACTAGCAAAGTATCTAGCGGTTTACCGGCGCTGGTAACGACGATCAGGTGATCGACGCCATCACCATTGAGGCGGGTAGGGCGAATCAGAACGTCTTGTTCGGTTAAGAGCGTGCGGTCAGTGATGGCCGCAATCCGCTTGATCGCTTCCTGTAGACCGCGCACAATGTCAGCCGTTGGTTCTTCAATAGTGGTGGGTACGCGGGCTTGAGCAATGAGCCGGTAACTGTCTTCTACAACGTCAAGCAGAGCCACTGTGGTGTTTATATTACCACAGTCGGCAAGCAGAAATGATTTGGAACGAATAGGCATTTGGTTATTGCTCATGGCCTGATAGTTATGGCATCAGTTGTAGAAATTGGTTAACAAAATAGATGATGCGGCTGGACAACAGCATGATACTGGTACTAAGGACAGCGGCGAAGATAGCCCCAAAGGTGATCATCAATACACCCTGGCCCAAATGATGGACTCCGCGCTGCCAAAACGGCCGTTTCCATTCACCATCCGCCGTTTGCTTGCCGGTAAATTGAAAGGTTATCAATACGGCAATAGTCAGGATTGCTGCCAACAGAATACCCACCGGACCCGCGCCGGCCACAGGATTACCCATCAGCCCGGTTTGGGGTAGCAGCGTGCCGCGCACGGCCCCCACCAGGGCTACGGCGGCACCCACACCGACAATGAGGGCCAGCGTGTTGTGGCTCAGCCAGCCCACCAGTGGTAGACGCTTGGCCAGTAAGAAAAGAGCCAGCAACAAGGGTAGCACCCAAAACAAAGCACCGCTAACCGGATCGCGCTGCACGTCAATGAAGATAGGCAGGATTACCTGGCGCAGTACCACAACGACGGCGTAGGCCGCGCTGACGCCAACCAGCAGATGGACAGCCAGCCGGTACAGCGGGTTGTCGCCGACAACATAGCTGTAGATGGCTAGAGTCAGGGTAAAGCCGATAATGAGCGCAATGAAATCAAGTGTCATGTGCTTCGCCTGGCATATGCAACTAATCCAATCAACAGTAAGAAAGCGGCCAAAATTTGGGCCATGCCTTGAGCATTCTGCTGTCGCATCAGGGTCTCATCAGGTGGCTGATTGAGCAGCAATTGCTGGTAGTTAGCGGCGTCACCAACGCCTGCCGTCAGACCGGCCAATTGGCCAGTGGCCACGTAGGGGGAGGCCACCGGACGTAACCCCTGCGTCACAGCCGCCGCCAGCGTCAGGTCATCATAAACGGTCAACTGCTCGATCCAGTTAACCAGGTTATTTCGTTCACCGGTCAGTATGATTACCAGGGATGCGTCAGCCAATACCTGACGTTCGTCGGCAGACAGGGTGCGGCTGGCGAGGCCGTCACAGGCAGCCAACGCGGCCAGGCAGTAGCCTAGCTGGCGCACGCCGATGGCCTCGCCCGGCAGGTAGCCGAAATGGAGCCGGTTATCAGCATGAGAAACGGCCGTATGCAGGTCAGCCAACCGTTCGCCCGCCGTATACTGGCTGAGGCTAACAACGCGGCTGTTGTTTTGAGCCAGTTGTTGCAAAATCAAGTCTGCTTGCGGTGCTAGCTCGGCAGCCAAAGCCGGCGTGTAGTCAAACACCACCAGAACGTCTTGATTAGCAGCCGCTTCAATTGTCGTATGCAAAGCATTGACGGCCGGTCCCACAGTGGCGGTACGGGTAAACAACAATGGCCCCCATAGGCCGGCAATAATAGCGACAACCAGTAGTAGCGCCAGGCCAACCCGCGCCAACAGAGACAAGCCTTCTATGCGCCGCATACCGGCTACCGGCTGCGACTCTGTTTCCGTGGCTACAACTTGTTTCAGAAGCGCCACTTGCTCTTCCTGCTCTGTGGAAACTAAAAATGACGGGAAGGTTGTACCGGGTGTCCGTGGCTTGGCAACGAACGGCTCAATTTCTAGCGCGCCGCGCATCCCGGACAACGGGCCGCTTGTAATTACGTAGTCTGATAGAGGCGCATCAGTTAGCTCAGCCGGTTTCAACGCTTGCAGCCAGTCAGGTATTTCAGCCTGACGCAGTGGCGGCGTCGTGTCGAGCGTGGGTGGGCCAAGTAGATCGCTCAGTTCGGCCGACAATCTGACCGTCTCTTCATCAACAAGGGTCTGCTGTAACCAATTTGGAATATCGTCGCTGCTTTCAGCGGCCGCAATGCCCGACGTAATGCCTGCGCTGCGTGGTGCCGGGGCATCGTGCAACCAGTCAGGTAGCTCGGCACTGGCCAATTCTTCGGGAACCCCTTCCAGCGGATCGATGTATTCGTCATCGCTGGCGGTCAGGCCCATCTCAGACAGACTTACCCCTGCCTGGTCGTCGGCGGGCATCATGTCTGTAATCCATTCGGGCAGCTCTTCGTTTTGAGCCAGTTGGTCTATTTCCAAGTCTGGCAGGCCGTCATCCAGTTCAGCACCGGGCGGCCCCAGTTGTGCGACCCATTCCGGTAGCTGCTCGCTTTCTTCTTGCTCGGCCCAGGCCAGCGGATCTTCGTCAAAGGTAAGATCATCGGCTGTTGGGGGCATCTGATCGTCGAACAGGTCAAATTCCTCAGCCAGTTCTGGCTCAGCGGATTCGGCAACCGTATCAGATGCGTCAGGCTCGTCGGGCAGGTCTTCTGAATCGGCCGTTTCTTCCTCATCAGCCAACGCCGCCATATCCAGTTCCAGAAGCCAGTCGGGGTCTGTGGTGAAGGTGTCACTCAGCGTTTCGTCATGGGTTTCTTCGTCAACGACTTGAGTCGTTTCAGTTTCATCGGCAGCAGTGGCCAAAAAGTCGGACTCAGGCAACAAATCGTCGGCGATTTCATCAGTGAAATCTGCGGCAAGGTCCTCAGCCACGTCTTCAACGGGTTCTTCATCGAACAACTGCCCGGCCCATTGATCTTCCTGATCGAAGTCCGTAGCATCGGTAAAATCGGCCGTTTCAGGCTCAAGCTCAGCGGAATCGGGCGTATCTTCCGCAGAGGTGTACTCCGCAGCCGGGTCCTCTGAGCGAAGGCTGGCCAGCCAATCGGGTAACTCGGCTTCTTCTAACTCTTCCTGCTGCAAGGGACCGGTAAAGGCGAAGTTATCCAGGTCGAAGGGTGTGGACGGCTCCTCCACGAAATCTTCGGCAAGATTCGCTTGATCGTCCCAGTCATCGTCGTCGACTGACGCTTTGCTGCTGTCCAGCGCACCGGTCTGGGCGGGGCCGATATCGGCCAGCCAATCGGGCAGGTCGGGCAGTTCGCCGGTGGGATCAAAGGGACGCTTGTCCTGCGTTTCGCTAAAGAGGCCGGTGTGGACAGGACCGAGGTCGTCTAACCAACTCCTGTCCTCGGTGTCGTTGGGTGTCATCGACCAGGGCGGAACGCTTTCTACCGTCTCAGTGTTCCTCTGATCGGCCGTTTTGTCTGCGACATCCTCGGGTTCTGGCTCGACAGCCTCGTTCTCTGTTACCAACCCCCAGTAGTGCTCTGAGGTTATCTCTGGTGGGGCACCAAACAAATCCTCGACGTCTTCTTCACCGTCGATCAACCAATCGGGCAGGTCGCCGGTGGACAAGTCTGATGTATCCAATTCGCTCTCTGCTGCCGGAGACGATAGCGTTTCGTCGTCGTCGCTTGTGGTCGTAGCGGCTTCTAGTTTGTGTTCGCCCGTACGCAGCCAATCTGGTACGGACGAGGGATCTAAATCGCTGGTATCTCCGGGAGGGAGCGATGGTAGATCAAACCGCTTGACCGTCGTTTGCTCTTCGGCTGGTGGCGTCTGAGGAAGCGGGGGCTTATCTTTAACCAGTTTAGCGCCACAGTTGTCACAGTAAAGCCGGTTGCGCGGGTTGGGGGTGTGGCACTGGCGGCAAATGATTTTTGTGCCGGGGGGTATGACGGTACCGCAGTGATTGCAGTACTTGCTGCCTAGAGGATTCTCTGTATTGCAGTTTGGGCAAATGCTTGTTTTGCTCATTGGTTATACGGCCGTTCTGCCCCGACCAGGATGCGAATCGTTAGCGTAATAGTGCCCAGGGCCACCCCGATCAGCAATCCCCGCACCCCGGACGTCACCACAATCTGATCCAGAAAAGTAGTGGCCTGTGCCAACAGGTTGGACCAGGTTGCCGGGATAAAAACGGCCGTGTGCAAAGCCTGGCTGATTAAGATAAAGATGGCGGTGGCAATGAATAGAAGCGTACCGAACCCGCGCCGGTGCTTTAGCATCTGAAAACCGGTAAACAGCAAGAAGAAGGCTAACAGAGAGGCTACGGCGGCCTCCAATGGGGCCTGAACCCAGTCAAAGGCACGCGCAGTGCCGGCGGTGGTCAGCCCCACCAGGTCTGTATACCCTAACGCCAGAACGGTGACGATACTGATGGCGAGAACGCCGCTGTAAAGGTTGCCGCTTAAAAGCCGGTTGAAGTGGACAACAAATAGATTAAGTACGCCGAGCAGTAAGGCAAACGCAGCCAGAAAAGCGGCCCACCGCATCAGCGTGTTGCCCGAACCGCTGAGGGGTGAGGTCGGAAACAACAGCCCGGCCAGGGTAATCAGGCCAACGATGATAGCAATGGTGACTGGTAGTCCGCGTTTGATCATGGTTTGGGTTTACATAGTGCGGTGTAGAACTGTTTACTAACCGCTGAGTAAATGGTAAATGGCCGTGCCTAAAACAGCCACGCCCGCGACAATGCGTAAAATATCCTGTACCTGTAAGCTGGCCAACTGCACAGCGCCGCCTTTGACGTAAGCCGGGGCGGCCAGATGCTCTTCGCCCACCAACACATGGTCAGAAATGGTTGTGGCCACAGCCAGCCCGACAGGATCATCAGTGCCGATGATCTGCTCTATGGCCTGCTGTTGGCCAGCCTCACCGATGATGGCCAGTTCAGGTCCAAAGCGACCAACCAACACGTTGCCAACAACGCGGTTTTGCTTTATGATACTGGCCACGCCGACGGCGTAGGCAAAGTTGTCACTCTCGTGGGCCACGAATTGAACCAGATTGGCATCCAGAGGCAGATAGGTGTTGATGCGCTTCAGACCCTGTTCCAGACTATCCTGACCGGCGGGCAGCAGCGTACCTTCGCCGACCGTTACCAGTGGGGCTGCATCGCTTATCAGGCTATCCTGGGCCAGACCGTCCAGCACAGATAGGGCGGCTACGCTGGTGGCGCTGGCGGCCGTGTGCAAACCACCCTGGCCCAGCGTTACATGCAGGCGACTACCGCTTTCGATGGCTTTGCCCATTTGTCCTTTTAGCTGGTTGTAGGCGGGCAACGGCCGCAGCTCAACGTCTCCATTCCGTTTTTGCCGTAAAGTCAGCAGAAGGAGTAGCAGAGCGGCGGCCACAATAATGAGCAATGTTCCGAATAGTTCCATTAGCTTTTTGACAGATCCTTGTTAGCTACCGTTGTTTGTCTGCCAGTTTGCAGGCGTTTGTGCAGGGCAGTGAGGGCCGCCGGGTTTTCAAGTAATAGGGCAGTGCGTTCGAGTTGAGCTGAAGGCAGCAGCAGCGAGAGCATTGGTTGTGCTAACCAGATCATCTGACCGCCGACGAACGCCAGCGGCGTACCTGTTTCTAACAGAAAACAAGCCAGATTGGTCCAACCACGTTGCTGAATGTAAACGGCCGTTTCCGCCACAAACTCGGTCAAAGCCTGGTCAACATTTTCTTGTTTGGTCGAATATAAACTCACGCCAGCAGTTACCCCACCGTAGAACGTAGACAAAGCACATTGTCAACATAATATAATATTGGGCAGAGTATAACACGTTTACATAGGGGTGTAAAGCCAGGATAAGGCGTCAAACTAGTAAAAATGTGCTATAGTCTGGCCAGCAAAAAAGCAAGCAGAGGAGAAAACCGATCATGCGTGTCAAAGTCATTCTTAATCCCTGGTCTGATCGGGGACGGGCAGCCAAATTGCAGGATCAGATTCCGCTTTGGGCCAGACAGGTTGGGGGCGAACTCTCTCTGGTCTGTACGGAACGGCCTGGCCATGCCAAACAGTTGGCTCGTGAAGCGTCTGTGGCTGGCTATGATGTGGTGGCCGCCGCTGGCGGTGATGGTACGGTCCACGAGGTGGTTAACGGTCTGGTGCAAGGGGGTCGGGCAGCGGCCGCCCTGGGTGTGATCCCCATTGGCTCCGGCAATGATTTCGCTTTTTCTCAGGGCATCCCGACCGAACCGCAGCAAGCTGTTCACCGTCTCTTTGACGGTCAACGCCGGGCGGTTGATCTGGCCCGTATCGAAGATGAACACGGCCGTTTCGCTCTGTTTGACAATAATTTGGGCATTGGCTTTGATGCAATTGTCGTCATCCAGACCGAGGCCATCACCCGCGTACACGGCTTCCTGATGTACTTTCTGGCCGTATTGCGCACGATTGCCCTCTATTACCAGACACCCCACCTTAAGCTCGACTTCGACGGGGAGCGCGTGGCCCAAAAGGTACTCTTCCTGGCAATGGGCCTGGGGCCGCGCGGCGGGGGCGGATTCTTTCTGACGCCAGATGCTCGCCATGATGACGACCATATTGACAGTTGTACCGTTAATCCTATCAACCGATTGACTATGCTGGCGATGTTGGCCAAAGCGATTAAAGGGACACACGTCACTTCGCCCCACGTCACCATGCGTAAGAACCGGCGCATTGTGGTCCAGGCCAATCAACCGCTGCCAATTCATATTGATGGGGAAGTATTTGCCTACCCACGTGACAACGTGCGTCAAATAACCGTGACCAGTTTGCCCCAGGCTCTACAGGTCATAGGATAATACCTGCCTGTTGGCGGATGAACGCAATAAACGGATTAACCATTCAGCAATTCAACTATGACTCTACTGAAAAAAGGTGCCGAAACCGAGTTTTTCAAGGCCAACCACTCTGGTGATTGTGATGGGTTTTAACAAAGAACTCGGTTTTTTCAGTGGACTCAACTATTAACAAGGCACAAGGATGAGGCGATGCGCTTGCTGGAAAAAGCTCTAAATGATCATGACTTGATTGTACTACGTGTTATTGGCGAGTGGTGGGAGTTGGACCTGACCGGACACGATAAGGCCGGCTGCGTGGCGGCGTTGACGGAACGACTGCAGCAGATTGACATGTCGGCCGAAATGGTTTATCTACCGCCTGACGAGGCCCAGGCGCTGCGCGACCTGAAGCTGGCCAACGGCCGTTTACCCGTTGCCAAGTTTAGTCGTCGTTATGGCGAGGTGCGCCTGATGGGGCCGGGCCGTCTGGAACGGGAAGAACCCTGGTATGACCCGGAAAATGTGGCCGAAGCGCTCTGGTACCGCGGTTTCCTGTACCGGGGTTTTGACGAAACGGCCGACGAGATTATCGAGTTTTACTACCTGCCTACCGAACTGCTGGCCATTTTGCCAGAGACAGATAATGACGCGTTATCTGCTCATGTCATTGCCGAACGCGCTGAGCCAACGGCCGACACACCCCTCAAACCTGCCCCATCGCCGGTCCAGTACCAAACGGCCGTTACCGACGCCGTGGATGATGTAACCACAATGCTGGCTTTGGCCCAGGTGGGCCGCTTGCGGTCGCAACATCTGGAAAATCTGCTCCTTAACGCTGACGTAGACCGCCGCTCGCTGCTGCTCACTCTGTCGGAAGAGATGGGTCTGGTTAAGCGGCTAGAAAATCGGTTACGCCCTACGCGCTCGGCCGTTACCTGGCTGCGCCAGTCGCGTGAAGCCCAACTGCGCGAGCTGGCCGACGCCTGGAGCGGCAGCAGTTGGAACGATTTGTGCCGCACGCCCGGCCTCTCCTGCGAAGGCGAGAACTGGCGCAACGATCCTATTTTGGCCCGCAGCGCCCTGCTAGAGATGCTGCCACGTCAGGCTGACTGGTATAGCCTGGCCGACTTAACCGAGCTGATTCGCAGCGAAAACCCCGACTTTCAGCGCCCAGACGGCAATTACGATACCTGGTATATTCGCGATAAAGCCACCGGCAGCTATGTCAGCGGCTTTGAGAATTGGATGCTGGTTGAAGGACGGCTGCTGCGCTTTTTGCTTGCCGGGCCAATGAGCTGGCTGGGACTGGTAGAGACAGCTACCAACGATCATAATACGGCCGATCTTCTCTTTCGCCTGACGCAGCGGGCACTAGATTGGCTCGATCAGCAGCCTGCGGCCGCTAAAGAAGTAAATGTGCCCCTGGTCGTGCAGCCTGATGCTTTGCTACTGGTTCCCCACAATGCTGACCGCTACCAACGCTTTCAGGCGGCCCGTATCACTGAGCCTGAGCCGGTAACGCCAGGCCAGCCCTACCCCTACCGGCTGACACCTCAATCATTGGCCTACGCCCAGACGCAAGGGATTACGCCTGACCGGGTGCTGGAATTCTTGGCGCAGGTGAGCGGCCGGCCGGTACCGACGAGCGTTAAGCGGGCTATTGTGCGCTGGGGCGAGAAAGGGGTTGAAGGACGGGTAGAAACGGCTGTAATTTTGCGCGTCAGGGATGAGGCGATTCTCAACACGCTGCGCCAAAACCCTAAAACACGCAACTACCTTGGTGAAAGCCTGGGACCGCTGGCGGCCACCGTTCGTGCTGATGAATGGGACCAACTGCGCCAGGCCACAGCCGAATTGGGTTTGCTTTTGGAAGTGACGACTGATACAAAGATTTAAAGTGTGCTATACTACCCACCTGTTATGATATTCAGACGAAGAAAACAAAATCGAATTCGCTTGAAAAGCGCACGAGAGCTGGACCGTATGCGCGTTGCCGGCCGCATGGTGGCCGACTGTTTTGCCTTGCTTAAAGCAAATATTCATCCCGGCGTTAGCCTCCATCATCTGGACCAACTGGTTGAAAACTACCTCCACGAGATGGGTGCCCAGCCACTTTATAAAGGCTATCAGGGGAGCGGGTCGGACCATCCCCCCTTTCCTGGCGTCATTTGCGCTTCTATTAACCATGAAATCTGTCACGGCTTGCCTGACCAGCGCCTGTTGCAGGATGGGGATATAATCGGCATTGACATCGGCCTGCGCTACAAGGGCTATTGTGGTGATGCCTGTGTGACTTTTCCGGTGGGCACTGTTTCAGCAGAAGCGAGTCGCTTGTTAGAGGTAGCTGAGACGGCCCTATGGCACGGCATTCGCGCCGCGCAAAACAATGGCTATCTTAATGACATTGGCCGGGCTATCCATGACTATGCGGATACAAAACGGGTGTCGGTCGTGCATGAATGGGGTGGCCACGGCATCGGCCGTTCTTTGCACGAACCCCCGTCTGTTTCTCATATTCGCCAGGAGGAGCGGGGTCCACGTTTACAGCCGGGCATGGTTTTCACCATTGAGCCGATGATTAACCTGGGCACGCATGAATGGTATTTGCTGCCTGACGGCTGGACGGTTATCACGGCCGATGGCCAGCTCTCGGCCCAGTTTGAACATACTGTTGCCATCACGCAAAACGGCCCGGAAATCCTGACGCTGCCGCCGACGGTTTCCGCTAATGGCCAACCGTAGATGGCCAACGCTTAAGCAGACAGTTAGGTTTTATTGAGAATAGCGTAGAGAAATGGAGACGGATGCGCGTCTCTGTGGCTCTGCGCTCTTTTTATTGGGAGTTTGGGAACAGACCCGCCTGTGTTCTGCTTATAAACCAGTGGGGTGGACACGGGCTTTGCTCATCAGGGGAGGTGTATGATGGTACGGCGTTTGGCAGTTGGATTGTTGCTGTTGTTTGTAACGGGAGTGGCGCAGGTGGCGGTCGGGCAAACGGCCGTTTCTACCTCCCTGCTGATTACCGAAATCTATTACCATTCGCCCGGTCCCGACGAAGAGGAAGAGTGGATTGAGCTGGCCTATTTTGGGGCGGAGCCGTTAGACATCAGCCGCTACAAGGTGGGTGACGAAGCTCGCGCCGGCGGCAACGAAGGAATGATGCGTTTTCCCGACGGGGCAGTGATCCAGCCAGAGCAGGTGATTGTGGTGGCCCAAACGGCCGTTGGCTTTCGCGGTCGTTTTGGCTTCAATCCCGATTACGAAATGCGTGACACCGATCCCACCGTTCCGGTTATGGTCCATTACCCGTTATGGGCCAACGGCCGTATTCTGTTGGCCAACCGGGGTGATGATGTGCTGCTGCTTGACGACCAGGATCAGATCGTCGATGCCGTTAGCTACGGCGATTCCACGACCTTCTTTAGTCCGGCCATTGCTCCTGTTTTTCAAGGCCAAAGCCTGGCACGAATTCCTGCCTGGTGCGATACAAATTCGGCCGCCGACTGGCAGCCTCTGCGCGTGCCAACGCCCGGCCGTATAAGCACAGAAGGTGAGTGTGCTATTCCGCCACCGGAATCCCTGCTGCCCATCGGGGCCATTCAGGGTGCTGGCGATGTTTCCCCTTTCGTTAATCAGATCGTGACCTTTCGTGGCGTTGTGACCGGTATCCACGAAGATCAAAATGCCAGCGGCGTCATCTATTACACCCTCTTTGTACAGGATTTGCCCGGCCAGGAGGATGGCGATCCGGCCACGTCAGACGGCATAGCCGTTTTTACCGGGCGCCAGCGACCGGTGGCCCAGATTGGCGACCGGGTGCGCGTCACGGGCCAGGTTATTGAATTCTTCGGCTTGACGGAGATCAGCGACCGCGACCTGACTATTGTCGTGGAGGATAGCGGGTTACCGCTCCCTGATCCCGTCTTCGTTGACCCGCCAGCCGACAATGCCGAGCAGGCTGTCTACTTTGAACGTCTGGAAGGGATGCGCGTTGCTTTTGCCGGTCCGGTGTCTGTGGTTGGTCCTAGTTGGGGTGGCTGTAGTTTTGCCGTGGCGAATTTGGGGGATCCATCACAGCGCGTGGTCTATCGTGCTGATGAAAATGCGCCGGTGGGGCAGGTGGTCCCCATTCTGCATCATACCAAGTTAAGCTGTGCCGGTTTTCCCGAAGTCAAGGTGGGGGATGTGGTTGAGGGTATTGTGGGACCGCTGACTTACCACTTCGACCAGTTCAAAATTGTGCAGCAGCCAACGGATGAGATCATTGTACGTCCCATGCCCATGCCGCCGCTGCCCACACCACCGGCCGTGCCTGCCGATCAGTTCACAGTTGTTTCGTTTAACGTCGAGAATTATTTCGACCACATTGACGATACGGGTCGTGATGCCGAGCCGAAGCCCACGTTGGCTGAGATCGCGGTAAAGCAGACCAAGCTGGCCTTTGCTCTAACCGAGGTGCTGGGCTGTCCTACTATTGTGGGCATCCAGGAGGTAGAAAAGGGGGTTTTGCTGGAACAGTTGGCCGCACTGACGGCCGAATCGTGTGGCTTTACTTATGAGGTGATCCACGAAGAGAGTGCCGACGTGCGCGGCATCGACGTCGCTTACATGGTTGATCCGCGCCGGGTCGCAGTTGTTTCAGCTCAACTGGAACAGGCGTGTACCAGCCTGAATACCGGCATTATCGATCCGACAATCGCCTGCCCGACCGGACAGCAACCTCTTTTTTCACGGGCGCCGTTAGAACTGGTAGCCTTGATCGATGGCCACCATTATATCTTTTATGTCAATCACTTCAAATCTAAGTTGGGAGATGCGGCCGAAACAGCCGCCCGTCGTCTGGCCCAGGCGCAGCATATCAATGCGTTGGTAGCCACCCACCTGGCTCAGGATACCCAGGCCCGGGTGATGGTAATTGGGGATTTCAATGATTATGAATTGTCGCCTCCCTTGCTGGCTATGACCCAACAGGGGCAGTTGACCAACGTCCTCAGCCGGCTGCCGGAACAGGATCGATATAGCTTTAGCTTTGGCGGGGCGGCGCAGCTAATTGATGGATTGCTGGTTTCGCCGGCTGTAGCGGAAGCTGTGACCTGGGTCGGGGTGGCCCACGTCAATGCGGATTTTCCTTCCTTTTGGGAAGCGGATATTTCGCCAGAGCGGATCGGCTTTCGCTCCTCGGACCATGACTTTCCCCTGATAATGATTGCTTTGCCAACGGCGGAAACGGCCGTTGCGGTCCGGCCAGAGCATGATGCGATGACGACCGTTGCCACAACTTCCCCAGCCACCAACTGGCTGCTGGGGGGGCTTCTCTTGCTGGTGATAGTCGTGGCTATCCTTTTTGTGTGGCGACGGCGTGGCCAAACAGAGTGATTTTAACGCCTTTTACATTGATTCCGCGCCAATACCTCATTAGAATGCGAACAGAAGCTACTAATGGGCCACTCGCGCTCCGTGGAATCTTATGGCACAGATATTAATCGTTGATACAGATACGGCTTTTGCCCAACGACTCAGTAAAGCATTAAGTCAACTGGAAGAAGAGCATACCGTTGTCCATGTGAAAACGGCAATTGAAGCCCGCCTGTTATTGGCCAGCCAGCCCCAAGACCTGGCTTTCATACCGCCTGAGGAAAACGGGGAAGGGATGAACGCGCTGCGTTCGCTCCAGCCTGATTTGCGGTTGGTTATTACGGCTCCCACTGTTGACTTTACCCTGCCGGCAGTGTATGGTGGCCGTGTGCAGGGGGTGTTAATACGGCCGTTGTTGCATTTTGATGTGGAGGATGTGGTGCGCACGGCGCTGAACCAGCCGGCCGCTACCAGCACCAGTTTCATGAGTCGCCAGCGCCCGGTTCAAGCCGATTGGGCCGACAGCTCGGCCGTTATCGACGCCTTACAGAAAGTCAATTTGGGGGAACTGGTGAAAACGGCCGTTTTTACACGGGGTGCTCGACTTATTGGCTATTGGGGAGACCTGACCGATGCTGAAGCCGCAGCCACCGCTCACCACATCGGCCACACCTGGAATGGTTCCAATTACCGCATTCAAATTCAATTTATGCACTTGCCAGCTCAAAACGGCGACCTGTTATTATACACCCGCTACATCATCGACCAATTCTTGCTGACGCTAGTCAGCCTGCCCGATACGCCCCTGAGTGAATTGCGCCGTCGCGCCGAACAGTTGGCCAATATCTTGCGCGATACGCTGGCAGGTGAAGCCACTATCAGCCAATCGCCTGACGTACAGCCCAGTCAAAGAACAACCTACGCCGTCGTCTGGCGGCCCGTCAACACCCTGCCCACCGCCTTGCTGATTCCTCTGCGCCGTATCATTGAGCGGTTGGCTACCGCCAATGGCTGTGTGCTAACGCATAGCGAAGTACGCCCCGATGTTATCCATCTGGTGGTTAATTGCCCACCGGAGCATAGCAGTAGTTGGCTGGTGGTTTTGCTGAAGAGCGGCACTGAAGAAGCTATTCAGGAAGAATATGGGGTGATGGTCAATTTGTGGGAGCCTGGCTACCACGTGGAAGAGCGCGAGGAGCCACTGGCGGCCTCTGAGTTGCGTGTGTTTTTGCAGCAGAAGGCAGGCAGTCGCCGGGCAATCGGTAATCGGTAGACAATGACCAACAATCGGCACGCGCTACCGATTACCGACGACCGCGAAGGCGATCTTCCCTATCCCCCTAAGAACTCGTCCAGATTTGCCTTGCTAATGCGGTAGCTGCTGCCGATTTTGCGTGCCTTCAGGTCGCCAGCCTCAATGGCTTCCATGATGTCGGCTTCAGTAACCTGTACGATGGCAGCGGCCTGCGCTGGGGTCATGACAGACGGAACTTCACCGCCGCCCGGTGCGGGTGCCTGCTGCTGTTGTTGTGGCTGCATTTGCTGTTGTTGCTGTTGCTGCTGCTGCATGGATTGCATGGCGGCCATACCCATGGCCCCAAAACCAATTTCGCCCATTCCACCACCTCCCGGATTTTCAGCTGCTTTAACAAATGCGTCGGCTTGCTGACGCTGTACATAGCTGGTGCCATAGCCCATGTTGGTCACAACATCCAACGAGTTGGGGTGCAGCCCCATACGAATATTAAAATCGACCAATGACAGCCCGATAGCGTCGAAATCATTCTGAAGCAAACCGATCAGCAAGTCATTGAGGTCTTTGGTAAAGTTTTGCAGTTGGGCCGGGCCAAGATTCTTGGCAGTAGCCAGTTCGCTCAACTTATCTTGCATAATGACGGCCAGCATGGGGTCTAGACGCTGCTTAAGCTGGGTCTGACGTACGCTGTCACGGAAGGCGTCCATGGCGTTGAGGAAGCGCCACGGATCGGTTATGCGAATAACGTAGGTACCGTTGCCCACAATGGCGCTGGCCCCCGGCGGCCGCTGTAGATGTTCAACTACGATGGGCGCGGATGTTCCCCACTTCATGGTCAGGTCGGTGGCCTTCACGAAGTAGACATCGGCCGTGAAAACGTTCTGACCACCAAACAATCCCCGCTCGTACAGGTCGGTGAGGAAGGGAATGCTCTCGGTTGTCAGGGTATGCCGGCCAGAGTTGAAGGTCCCCATTGGCTCGCCGCCCCGGACAAAAACGGCCATTTCACCCGGATTAACAATCAGAGCCGAGCCTAGTTTGATGTCACCCAGCCCGCCCCGCGGAAACTTCTGCACAACTTCGTCCGGCAGCCAGGTTTCGATTCCTACACGATCAAATATTTGCATGACGTTTCTCCTTGAATGTAGTTTGTCGGTTTGTGAGATTACCAAGTGGCCAAGCGGCTAACTATGCTCTCTACTCAACCAATTCCTTTGATCACTTCATCCCGCTCGCCGAAGGCCGCGTTGGCTTCACGCAGGGTTGTATCTAGTTCACGCAGTACGCTGCTGACATCATCATGGTCACGTACCGCCTTCTCTAAAGCGGCCGTTTGCACTTCAATTGTGTCGGCGTAGTTAAGCATGTTTTCATCAAACATATAGATGCGGGCCAGGTCTTCTTCTTTTACTTTGATAGCATCGAAGAAGCTGCCATAACCCTGCGGCGCGTCTTTGATCTTGCCGATGAGGCCCATCAGGCGCGTATCGACCCGACCCAACTCTTCGGCATACTGCATGGCCCGCACAATATCGCGGCTGAGTTCCTGGTGTACGCTAGAAAACTGAAGGCGTGTTCGTTCCAGCCGAGCGGCGATGGTTTCGCGCAAGAGCTGGTCGGCGTCACGCCGGCGACCACGTTCCATGTAGCCGGACAACCCCGGTAGTTTGCTGAGCAAATTACCCAGTCCGGTCGAGTTGTCCTGGATTCGTTCGTAAATATCGGTGACCTGTTTCTTCATGACAATGCTCCTTTAGAATTTTGAAGGATGAATGATGAAGGCTGAAACCCGCTGCGTCATTAGCCGACATGGGCTGACGGGCATTGGTTACTCACGGTCCCAGCCATCTGTTAATGATTTGTGCCAGTTGTCCAGATTGGCGCAGTCGTTCGAGGCTGTCGTTCAGTTCGTCCAGAAGGCGCTCGTCTTCTCTACGCACGACCATAGCATAAGGTTCTACCGTGACTGGTTCTGGTAAGTAAGTGAGCCGCGGCTGTGGCTGTTCGCGCAAATAGAGACGTCCGCTTACAGCATCAACAAGGGCCGCATCCGCTTCGCCTTCGAGAACGGCCGTTACAGCCTCATCAGCCGTATTATACGGCAAAATAGTCAAATTCGTCAGCCGTCTTTCCCAAATGGTGGCTTCAACATGACCTCTTGCCCCTAACTCGACTGCCAGACGCCCCTGCGCCAGGTCACTCATGGTTCTGATAGAAGCATCAATGGGCACAATCAGAATCTCACCGGCGTTAAAGTAAGGCTCACTATAGGCGAAATCTCCCGTTCGCTCAACCATGATGACCAGAGCTGAAATGAGAACGTCTACCTGGCCTGTCGCCAACGCATCGTAGAGACCATCGTAACCAAAGTAGACGAATTCTACCGCCAGGCCCAGGTCGGTGGCAATAGCCTCAGCCAGGTCCACATCTAGCCCTTGCAACGGAACCCCATCGGCCGTTTCAAACGGCGGGAACGTTGGGTCTAGCCCGACGCGCAACACGCCGTTCTCTTGAATCCGCGCCCAGGTGACGTCGTCTGACCGGCAAGCTAGTAGCAGCGGAAGCAGCGCCAGAAGAAATATGAACGGGCGTAATTGGCGTATGAATCTGTGCATGTTAGACGCTTGCTTACTGATTACCGGTGTACGCCTGAATCTCGTCATAAATCGGTTTGGCTATAAATTCGGGTGTCACCAGGGTGAAGTAATCCATGTAGCTGCGCGTTGGGGCCGGAAAGCGAAAGGCCCAGAGGGCCACGACTTCCACGTAGGGCCAGTTGGCTTCCGCGTAGCGAAAACCATCCAACGTGTACTGAATGCGTTGACCGGGTCGCACGGCGCGGGTCCAGCGCGGGTGATCGTTCCAGCCAGACTCCGTAATGTACATTTGGGTTGCTGCATCATCATAGGCGACCATAATTTCGCGCAAAAGCTCTACCCGACGGAAGTTGAGCAAATCGGGGCCTGGCTCTGCCTCAGGCGGAAAAGTAAAGCCGTAGGTGTGAACGGCCAGGCCGTCGAAGTAAGCAGCGGCACCGGCTTCATACATTGCTTCCAGGTAGAGTAAGTCGTTGAGACCCCAGGGGGAGCCGGGCGGTTCCAGCGTGGGGGCCAGGGCACCGGCTAGAATGATCACATCGGGATTGGCCGCCTTGACGATGGGGTAAACCACGCGCAGCAAATCAACGTAATCCTGGGGCGTGGTTTGGCGATAGCCCCATTCAAAGTTGAGGTTAGGTTCGTTGCCAACAATGATGTACTCTACCTGGCCCTGGTAGCGCCGGGCAAAAGCGGCAATAAAGTCGGCAAAGGCGGGGTAGGCATCGGCTTCGAGGTAGTTGAGCGGCGAATCTTCGGGTCTGGCCCAGTCAGGGACGAGGCCCATGCGGGCGATGATGGTTAGCCCCTGGGCGCGGGCGTGGGTGATTATTTTGTCAGGGTGGGTCCAGTCGATACGGCCGTCGGCACCCTGATAATAAGCCCAGGGGAAAAACTCCACGATCCAGGGCGAACCCATTTCACGGACCATTTGTAGCGTACGCTGAATTTTCCACGCCTCTACCTCATCGGCTAGGCGGGTGTGGACGCCGACGTGAGCGTGGTTGGTTTGGACCGTTTGTGCTGGTCCGGGCGTAATCAGTAGGGGTGCTGGTCGCATCAAACTCAGGCCAAGCATCAGCAAGAACAGGCGCAGGCCCCAACCAAAGGAGAAGTGCGAAAAACTCATGGTTGCAGATTCAGGCTGACCCCATGTGGGCTGTAGATAGCGTCATGGCCTATTGCTCAGTTGTTACCTTTTTGGTCCGCTGCCTGTTTCATCTTGTTGTAGTAAAATTCGCTCCATTGGTCCAGATGGTCGAAGATGGCTCGAATCCGCTCAGGTGTGGGTGCTTCGCGTCCGGGAAGTGGTATGGCTGGTATAAAGCGTTCCAGGTAGCCCATCCGGTAAAGAATCTCATTCTCTAGCTGAATGTTGAGCAGCTTGTTTTGAAAATCATGGACGATTGTGTTTGCTTTGTCGTCAGGAGCGCTCAAATAGGCTGCCGGTAATTCAGTGATGGCGATGTTCGAGGGCAGCCGGGCAGCATGACGTAGGCTGTAATCGCGTGACAGGTTGAGGTTGGCCAGTGGGTCCTCGCCCCATTTAAGCGTGTAGCGACGAAAAACCATGTCAAGCGGCGTTTCCAGGCTGGTCAGTAGCAGTAATTGGCTGACAGTGGTCACATGCAGACAGGTACAGTGATCGTCTACTTGCCGGGCAACGTGGTGCCAATCGGTTGACTTAATCCGGGCGGCGGTTAGCTGATCGAAGACGAGTACAGTACACCCAATATCCCTTTTGTAAATGGCGTATAGTCCTGGCAGCGGGCTGTCGTCGGGGGTCGTGGGTGATGGGAACTGAGTGGTACCGAGCGCAGTGATCTTGCGCGAGAGAAAGTCCAGGATAGTTGCAAAAAGGTCAACGGCCGTTTCGTCTGGCTTAAGTGGTCGCTGCAGCAGGCGTCTGGCCAGGCCGCGCAATTTCTTCTCGGCCAGGCTGGCCGCCTCCGGTGTGAGCAAGTGGGGCGTCAGGGCGGTTGAGGCTGCCAGGGCGTCGCTCGCCAGATGGGACAGGAACTCAACCGTTGAGCGACCTGGCAAGTTGCCGAGCAGGTTGGCTTCACCATGAAGTACACGGCCGTTTTGCGCCAGGTGATAACCAAAATTGGGAAACAGGTTGACATGACGCCGCAGTGCCGTTAATTTGACCAGCAGCGGCGGCTGTTTTATTTGCTCGCGATACGCCTCCCACACCGGTCTGGCGGCCTGACGAATCGTATGGGGATCACTACTGTCCTGAACCACAGCCAGCAAATTGATGTCTGATTCACCCGCCTGGAAATAACTGGTGGTTAGACTACCGTACAGGTACAACCCGCGCAGCTCGCCGGCCAGCGCCTGGTTCATGTCCTGGGCAATCGCTTGCAGTAATCTTTTCATCGCCGCAGATTATAACGTCCCTCTGCGGATCAAGCATCCCTATCCACCGTCAATTACGACTTACCCCACACGAATGCTATAATTGTGCCCCATGATGCTTACAGACCCTGGGCTGACGCGGCGGCTGCTTGCCACGGGAAAACGTTCGTACATTTGAATAAAGGAATTGATATGCGAGTCTTAATTACAGGCGCGACCGGTTTTGCCGGTTCCCATCTGGTAGAGCGGCTGCTGGCGGCGGGCGATCAGCTGTTTGCACTCCATCACCAGCAAACGACCCATCAGGCATTACCCACGCACGAGCGGCTGCACAGCGTTGAAGGTGATTTGTTAGACAGGAAATCATTGGAAACGGCCGTTGCTCTGGCCCGTCCTGATGTTATTTACCACCTGGCCGGTCAGGCTTATCCCGCGCGTTCCTGGGATACGCCGGCCCAAACGTTTGCTGTCAACACCGGCGGCACGGCCAATTTGTTGCAGGCCGCCGCAGTCTGGGGACGGCCGCGCCTGGTTGTTGTGACCAGTGCCGAAATCTATGGAGATGTCCGGCCTGAAGATTTGCCCCTGACCGAGGATACGCCGGCCCGACCGCGCCATCCTTATGGCATCAGTAAATTGGCCGCCGGCCAGTTGGTGCGTCTCTATTGGGAACGCTACCAACTACCCGCTGTTGAGGCCCGCCCCTTTAACCACATTGGGCCGCGTCAGGCGTTAGGCTTCGTGGTGCCCGATTTTGCCAGCCAGTTGGCGGCCATCCGACTGGGGCGGCAACCGCCCAAGATGCTGGTAGGCAACCTGGAAGCGCAGCGGGATTTTACCGACGTGCGTGACGTGGTACGAGCTTATACGCTGCTGGCCGAGCGTGGCGAACCGGGTCAGGCGTACCTCATTTGCTCTGGCCAGCCGGTTTCGATCCACTACTTGTTGACGACGCTGGCGGATCTGGCGGGCGTAGCGATTGATATTGCTTATGATCCGGCCCGGATGCGGCCGTCGGATGTTCCCAGCTTGTTTGGCAGTTATGCGCGTCTGCAGCGAGATACGGGCTGGCAGCCTGCCATTCATCTGCGCCAATCGCTGGCCGATGCTTTGGCTGATTGGGTGGCGCGGTTAGAGGGAGATGAATGATGGAGGACCGAGGACGGCCTGTTTCGGTCCTCTGTCTTTCATCCTCAGTCATAAACAACGATGGCCAAGATAAAACGAGAACGCCTGGATAAGCTGTTGGTGATGCGCGGTCTGTTTGAGACTCGTTCGCAGGCACGCGGTTTCATTCTGGCTGGTGAGGTGTTTGTAGATGGACAGCGGGTGGATAAGCCGGGCACGGCCGTTTCACTTGAGGCAGACATAGCGGTGGCGCAGCCACCACCTTATGTGGGCAGGGGGGGCTTCAAGCTGGCGGGTGCGCTAGATACGTTTGGCCTGGATGTAAACGGCCGTGTTTGTGCTGACGTCGGGGCTTGTACAGGCGGCTTTACTGACGTGCTGCTTCAGCGGGGGGCTGCGCGGGTCTATGCCATTGATGTGGGCTACGGCCAGTTGGATTGGAAGCTGCGCCAGGATGAGCGGGTAGTGGTCATGGAAAGAACCAATGCTCGTTATGTGGAACAACTGGCCGAACCGGTCAGCTTCGTGGCGGTTGATGTATCTTTTATCTCTCTCAAGCTCATTTTACCGGCCGTGCAGCGCTGGCTGACCGAAGAAGCTGACATTGTGGCGCTGATCAAGCCCCAATTTGAAGCAGGCCGGTCTCAGGTAGGCAAGGGGGGTGTGGTGCGTGATGCAGCTGTGCAGCAGGAAGTGCTGCTTGATTTACTGGGCTGGGCTAAGGTACGGCAACTCATTCCCTGTGGGCTGACGCGCTCAGCCATTAAGGGGAGCGATGGCAATGTGGAGTATCTGGTCTGGTTACGGCCGTTGGCGGCAGGCCCGTTGGTGGTTGAGCCAATTGACGTGCCTGAAACAGTGCGCAGCGTAACGGCTGTGAACGACTTTACTAATCTTGCAAAGCACAGTTAACCGCCTGCAAAAAACCATTCATGTCAAACGGCTTTTGCAGCACGTGGACGAAAGGATCATCGAGAAACTGATGATCAATGTCTCGGACATCGTAGCCAGATGATAATATAGCACGCACGGTCGGGTTAATATGCCTTAATGAATGCAAAACACGCATCCCGTCCATTTCTGGCAGACGCATGTCGAGAATAACTAACTCAATTTCTTGATGATGGTTGCGGTACAGTTGAATGCCTTCGCGGGCATTGGCAGCCGCCAGCGAGGGAACCCCTACGGCTTCCAGAATGTCTACAAGTGCTTCGCGCACCAGGCGTTCGTCATCCACGATTAATATTGGGCCTTTCATGGTCACTGTTTGAAGCCTCCTGATGTTGTGAGCGATTATGGCTTCATCTTTGACCCACCACTGCTAAAGGTCAAAAGTTAGTATATTAGAATGCCTGGATCATACCACAGGAGAAGTTTCTGTGACTTCAATTAGGTATAAAACAACTGCAAAACAGCTATAAGTGTCCTTTGATTGGCTACAAATTGGGTTGGGCCAGGCGTTGTTGCATGGCCAGCAGAAGGGTCTGGCTGTGTGGCGTTGCTTCTATGGTTTGCAAAACGGAAACGGCCGTTTCTAATGTTTCGCGAACGGTTTCCGACAATCCCTGCGTCTCATACAGATCCGCCAGATTGTCCATTGAATTGGCCCAATTATAAGCGTCCCCAAACTGGTTGTAAATTTGAATGGCCTGCTCAAGCATCGCTTTGGCCTCATCCCACTCCCCCATAACGGTATACAGCTTGCCCAGATTATTGTAGAGACTGGCCGACTGGTGTGGCACGTGCATCTGTAAAGATAACTGCAAACCCTCCTGCCAGGCCAGTTCCGCCGCTCTATAGTTCTTCTGGTTGAAGGCGATTACGCCCAGCGTGTTTTTTAATACGAGCAGCGTATGAATGTCCCCGGAGGCCGTTAGAATCGCCAGCAGTTCGGACGAGGCCGCATCTGCCCGTTTCCACTGGCTAAGCTGTGCCCAGCCGGTGACCATATTGGCCAGGGCTTTGGCTGTATACTCCGGCTTGCCCTGAGCCCGATACAGATCATAAGCCTTTTCGGCTGCATCCAGTCCAACCTGCCAACTGTGGGTGGCATACTGGATGTAAGACAGATTCAGACTGGCGGTGGCCATCAACCAGCCATTGTCAACCTGCTGCGCCAGCGTAAAAGCTTGTTCACACAGACTTATAGCCTCTGACGACTGGCCCTGTGTACTCAGAATGGGACCCAGTTTAATCAACATGCGTGACTGGTTTTCAATATCGTCCAACCGGGCATAAATCTGGCCCGCTCGCTGGTACAGCACTTCGGCACGGCCCAGATTGCCCATCTGAAACATCACATCGGCGCATTGCTCTAGCAACCTGGCTCGCATTGCCTCATCCTGAAGCTGCTGCGCCGCTTGCAGCGCGGTTTCCAAATAATAGAGCCAGCGCTCCCAGTCGGCAAACCCTAATACTACCGTATGTAAAGCTTGAATTAGCTCAAAAGAGAGGTGAAAAGTCTGTGGTTCTTGCAGGGTATATTCTAAGGCCCGTAGTAAATTGTCATAGTTTTCCAGGATGATTTGTGGCGACTCTCGATTATTGGCAACCAGACGCAGCCAGCGCCGGGCGTTGGCCAACTGCTGTTCCCGAAGTATAGTTTGCCAATGGTTCTGCTGTGATATTACCAGTTCCATATCAGTTAAACATGCGCAGCAAGAAGTTTTCCGTCAACCGATGCAGTCGATAGCGTCGTTCGCTTAGATTTCCGCCCAGGTCTACCAGCGAAAGCAGTGCCAGCTCTTCCAGGGCAGCATTGACGCAGCTTTCTTCCAGGCCCACAATATCCACCAGGTGTTCAAAGGTGAAGCCGCTTTCGCCGGCCTGCGTTAAGGCCAACAGGACGCTTTTGCCGTCATTATGCAGGTTTTCCCATATTTCTCGATAAATGTAATCGAATAAGCCTTCCTGCGTTTCTAAGTCGCGGCCCGCGCCAAAACGATCTAGAACGCGATCAAGGGAGTGGAAGCGCAGTTGACCCGTGATCAGCTTCAAAGCCAGGGGATTACCGCCCACAACGTCGTAAATCTGCTGTAACTCTTCATCCGCCGCCGCAGCCAGACTGCCGAAGCCGGTACGGCGTGCCTCCAGTCGAATCAGGTCAAAAGCTGAGGTCATGGGAAGCTCAGCTAACGCCATCGAAAAAATACCGGTTTCTTCCAGCAGGCGCAGCCGTGACGTGATAACAAATTTGGATGGTTCTTGCCATTTGCGCAGTTCGGGCAGCAGCGTGTGGTAGTCGGCTACCGTTTCCAGATTGTCAATGACAACCAGGCAGTGCTGGTCTCGTAAATATTGTTTTACCAGGCGTTGGCGTTGCACATGCAAATCTGTGTCCGTTAGCGACAGGTTAAATTGCGTGGCCAACTGATCGATAAGCATAGCAAAGGTTAAAGCCGGCCGATTGGTTTCAACTTGCAGCCGGCCCAGGCTGGACAGATGCGTTTGTTTGGCCGTTACCCAGGCAATGTCGTCAAAGCGGGTACTTTTGGTCAGATCACGCGTGAGCCGATCGGCCAGGGCCGTTTTGCCCAGTCCGCCCAGACCCTCAATGGCGATAATGAAATGGGACTCCCGGTTCAGCAGCGCGTCCAGTAATTGCTGTCGCGCTGTCTCAATTCCGACCAACTCGGTATAGGAAGGCAAGGGCAGCCGGTTCAATATCCTTTCCTGCCACTCGCTGCTTGCCTGATCTTCCAAATTGTTGATAATCTCAGTTAATTGGGCTACAGCCTGGCGCTGCCGGTAGTAGAGACTGGATTCGGAAATATTCAAGTTAGCCGCTACCTCCAGAACATCCCGCCGGTTTTCGAAGCGTTGGCGCAACAATTCTTCCGCATCGGGAGCGATTGTGTGCAGCGATTCCAAGCCTCGGTTTAGAATGGCGCGGTTTTGGGCCGCCATACCGACCTCGGCCAGGCTACTGTATTTGAGCATATCATCACGCACCTCCGTACGCAGCCGTAATTGAGCCAGCGGCCAGACAGCCTTTTCCCGTCCATGCCACAGCCGCAAGGCTTCCAGAACATCATCAGAAGAAACAAATTGGAGAGAGGACATATAATTTCCCTGTTTTTGCCTGCTTACGAAAAGCTTCACAAATAGACTGTATTGAGTTGTTCACGCTTTTGTTACCCCCGATAGTAAGGACTTTGTTCATTTTTAGCAAAAAGTTTTGCAGGTCATTTGCAGGTAGTTTGTAGTCATTTTGAAGAACAATTAAGTCTTTTTCGGGTATGCTTACAACTATATCACGTTATTGTTCGTTTCAGGACATAAGCCTGAAATAAACTAACAGGAAAAGGAGAAAAAAATGTCACTTTCAATGGTCAATAGACAGCAGGTAGGACGCGTTTTGTGGGTACTGGTTGTAGCATTAACGCTGCTGCTTCTGGGATTTGCGGTGTATATGACTGCTTTCAACGGTTTAGAATTTGGCACGTTACTTGAGCTACATCCCGGTATCGACGGCCACTGTACAGTTACAGCTTGTACCGCAGTTGGAACCTAGCAATATTCAAATCCATTTTAGATAAGACAGGAAGTAAGGTGTTATCATGTCACTGCCATACCGCAACAAGAAGAAGCAACGAACCCCAACTTATATTCTGATTTCTGATGGGTTTGATGAGTTGGAAGTTGTTCTCTTCCTCCATAAATTCCGGCAGCAGGGATTGTCAATTAAGAGCGTCAGCCTGTATAACCGACTGGTGTATAGCCGACAGGGTGTTGGCCTAAAGGCTGATTGTCAGTTAGCTGACAATCCCTTTGATCCAGCCTCGGATTGTTTGCTTATATTGCCTGCTGGTGGCCGCAATGCTGAACAATTGCGCTATGATGCTCGTGTGAAATCGCTGCTAAAGTCTTTTGATACCGGTAATGGTAATGTGGCTATCACAGCCACAACGAATCATCTGGCCGATGATTTGAGCCATGTGCTGGTGAATAAGCCTCTGTATCACCCCGACACTGGTCAAGATTTGTATGAGTTTGCAGAGAATCTGGCTGACCGGGTCGTGAGTGTATCCTAACTGCTGCATGGTGGTGGGGCTGGGGGGGGAGCCTTTAATTATTGGCCTGGTGTCTTTGCCGGCTGCGGTATATTCTCTATACCTTCGGTAGCCCCTGCCCCCACCCCATCCTCTCATATAACCCTTTTTGTCATAATCCAATGAAGCAGCGGACT
>SLGK01000004.1 GCA_007123775.1 Anaerolineae bacterium
AAGTTGACAAACAATATCGGGTTATTCACCGTGAAATGCACTCCTTGTTTCACCTGCTTGGTCTGGTTGTTTAACATAGCCTATCGACAATTTTTTGTCGATGTTGGCGCGTAAGCGCCTAGCCAGAATACACTTGAGCTACTTTTTTGGGTCCTGCTTAATTGGACGATTGAGCCACAGCGGCCGACTCCGATTCATCAGACCAGGCCAAACGGCCGCTGCCGATCAGCCAGGCCACAAACAAAGCCAGACCAATCCAGCCGGCTACACTGGCCAGCGTGCCGCCCCAGGTAATATTGAGACCCGGCTGCAAAAACATCAGTGGCAGCCCCGCCGAAGCGTTGAGCGAGCCGTGGGCCAACGCCGGCGCCCAGGGGCTTTTCGTTTCCAAATAGAGCCAGCTCAGCACAATACCGGCCAGCAAGCAAAAGCCGATCATGAGAAACACGCCCAGCACCGGGGTTTCCGGGTAGTTATGCCCCTGCAAAATGGCCGGCGCGTGCCAGATGCCCCAGATACCGCTGCTCCACAGAATGGCCCGCCACTTGCCCAGGGGCATCAACTGGGGCAGCAAATAACCCCGCCAGCCCAACTCCTCGCCCATGGCAAAAATCACGTTGATTAAAGGGGCAATCGTCAAGGCGGCAATGATTTGCAGGGCAACAATCAGGCCCAGGGGAATGGGCAAACCATCCGCTTCGGGCGGTATGGCTTCGGCAATCAGGGCAAAACTGGTATCAAACTGCCCCAAACCCAACAAAATGGTGACGGGCAAAGCCAGCGCGGCCAGCAGCGGCGGCAAAAACCAGGCCCACAGATAGAAGCGTTTGGGGCCAAGCCGGTTCAGGTTAAGACTGCTCAGGCTTTCTCTGGCGATAAAGCGAGTGGTGATCAGAGCCGCAACGCCGGGGGCAAACATGGCGATGGGCCAGCCAACCGAGGCTGCCGTCAGGTAAGATGTGGAACCGATTTCGCCAAAAGCCAGCGGTAGTAAAAAAAGCGGCCATGAAAGCAAAACCGTAATGGTCAGGAACCAGACGAGAGGTCGTTGTTGTGACATCTTTCCCTTCCTTTAGGCAGTGCCAGGCACGGGGCGAACGATCCTGGTTAAACACAGTCCTAATGCCCCGTGCCTGGTACTACATTATCTGATTTGCTATACGTCGCAAACGGCCGTTTGTTGCCATTGACCGCTCAGGATCGCCAGTCTCGGTACTCACTCCTTGTTATACGGCTGAGAGCATCGCCAGGGCGGACAGAGCGTTGGTCAGGCTGTGGACCACACGGCCGGGCCAGATGCTGTCCGCCTGGTATGGTTTCGTGTTAATTCATGGCCGAAAATCTGGATCTACTGAGCCTGGTCAAGCAGCCAAAACCTGGAGAAACCCGGGAATGGAGCGGAAAGGCACAGCAGCGGCCGTTGCCTGGTTGACGGTCCCGGCCGTCAGCGCATTCAATTCGGGGCTGTAGAAAAGCCAGGAACCGCAGAACCCGGTATGCCCCACCAGGCCGGGCGCGGAGCGGAAAGGCGAAAGAAAGCGCGGTGTATAAAAGCGCATCATCCCTTGACCATATTGGATGGGCCAGCCGGGCTGCGTCGGGTTCAGGTTGAAGCCGAAGCTGTTCCAATTACCCATCATGTGGGCCAGAGTCTCTGGCTGCTCGAACAGGTTGCCCTGAACCAGGTGGCGCATAAAGGTCAGCATCTCATCAACCGTGCTGACCAAGTCGCCGGCCGAGCGCATGGCCAGCGGAAAGTCGAGGGGCTGTTGGTCCAGCCAGGTGGTGGCTGCTCTTGGTTCGGGGCCGTCCAGGCTGCCCGGATGAAAAGTGTGGCGCAGTTGCAGCGGCTCGTAGAGCAGCGCCTTAAAAGCCTGGTGAATGGGCTGTCCGGTCACGGCCTCGATGATGGCCATGAGCAATTGGTAATTAGTGTCAGAGTAGCGAACCTTTTTGCGCCGGGCGGCCAAGGGCTGGGGCGGGAAGTGGGGCGTAAGCTTGTGGCGCACAATTTCCAGACCATCTTCCAGCGTAAAGAGAGCGTCTTGCTCGATAAGGCGCTCTATCAGGCTTGATTCTCCTCTGGCCCGGTCTTCAAGGTAATCGGGCAAACCGGACAGGTGGCCGAGTAGGTGTTGCAGGGTGATTTGCTCAGTATGATCAACACCGTCTAGCCGGTGCAGGCCCCCAATCAGAGATTGCGGCAAATAGGCAGACATAGGCTGCTTCAGGTCAACAAGGTTACGCTCGTGCAGCTTATGGATGGCGCTGGCGATGTAGAGCTTGGTCACGCTGGCGATCCAGATAGGCGTATCCTGGGTCATGGGCGTGCCGTCCGGGTGGGCCTCACCGGTCGCGCCAACCCAACGGAACGAGTTGTCCAGCTTTTCGATGGCGACAACGGCATGATGGATATGTTTGGCGGCGACCAGTTGTTGCAAGCGTTCCTGCAAGCGTTCGGTTACGGCCGTTTCATTGGCCAGCTTGTTGGCCGACATTGATTCTTGATGATCTTGCGAAGGCATTTCGATTTCTCCTGATTAACGTTTTGTCCTCTATCGCGCTTTCATGGGTAGTTCAATGTGCGACGGATAGAGGCTGTTGCGCTGCATGGTAAGGAGGGGCGTACCCTCAGTCGGATGGCGGGCAAAGACCGAAGCGTCATGCCCGGCCACCGATACCCGTAGGCGATGTCCCTCTTTGATAAGGACCGAAGTGGTGTACAGGTTGAAGCTGATCTCCGTGACCTGGCCCGGTGTCAGGGGCGCGGCGTCAGCCCGTTCAAAGCTGTAGTATGGCCCCTGTACAGTATAAGGTGGCTGGCCTTCGCTTTGACGATGGATGGCGCGCAGGATGCCTTCGGTGAGGTAGGTCACACGGCCGTCGGGGGCCACATCTTCCAGATAAACGTGAAAAGCGCCATCTTCTGCGGTGGAAGCTACGTAGAGCGTCACGATGGGGCTGCCGGTAATCTCCATGTCCATCTCCAGCGGCGGACTTGTGTAGGTAAGCAGCTTCTGGCTCGCCTCGGCCCGGTCGGGATAGATCACGTCGGCCATAAACAGCCCCGTATGCCAGCGGGTAAAGTCGCCGGTCGTGGCTGTCCAATCCACCAGGTATTCGTCGGCGCCAGATTCGGCGGCCGGGGCCTCGGTGGACAGGGAGCCGTCCGGGCCGAAATACCAGCGCTGGGGGCTGAAGCCGGCTGGGGGCCAGGTCGGGGTCGTATTCCAGACGCCTTCGCCCAGGGTGTAGTAGGTTATTCCCCAGGTTGGTTCGGCGGCCGGCTCATCTTTGAGATAAGCGTCGAAAAAGTCCACCACCATCTGGAACTGCGCTGCGGGCGAGGGGTCGGTTGGCGTGTCGGGCGGTAAAAAGGGATCGGCGTGTTCGCCGCCGCCATGATTCCAGGGGCCAATGATCAATTCTTGCGGGTTGCCGAAGGTCAGATAACGGTGCAACGCGCCCTCAACAAGGGCAAAGTCAAGATAGCTGACCCAGACATATGTGGGTACGCCGGACGCTTCGATGGCCGTTTGGACGCTGTAGGGGGTTATGTCGTCGAGAGTCTTGCCCGACGAACCCCATTCATCGTCGCGGTATTCGAGGGTCTGTCCGATTTGGCTCAGGTTGACTGGGGTGCGGCCGGCAATGGCGGCGGCAAGCTGCTGCCCTTCGGGGTCGTCGTCAACGCGCCTGACCCCGGCGATGACCTGCTGGATGTTACTGCATGGCTCTCCGGCCGCCTCGGCCAGGGCGCAAACGTCATTGGCGTCCAGTTGTTGGGTAAATTGGTGCCATGACTCCAAGAACCATTGGTTATAAACGCCGCCCGGTCTGAGCAAATAAGCGTAGACGTCGAAATCTGAGTATTGCGTCACGACCGCTTTCACGGCCGGATGGTTGAGGGAAGCGACCATTTCGGCCGTGTTGCCGTCGTAAGAGACGCCGAATGTTCCCACACGGCCGTTTGACCAGGACTGGGCCACGATCCAATCCACCACTTCGCCCAGGTCGGCTATCTCCTCCGGCGACCAGGGGATATACCATTGGCCAGAGGAGGCCCCGCTGCCGCGCACATCCACCGTCACATAGGCGTAACCGGCCGTAGCCCAACGAGTATGTTCGGCATCCATATCCATGAGACCGAGCGTGCGGACAATGGGGGCGATAGGGCCGGGTTGATAACCGCGCCAGTAGCGCACGGCGCGTAGAATCGTGGGTATCTCTGCTTCCGGCTCCAGGTTTGCCGGCAGCCAGACGTCAACGGCAATTTTGGTCCCGTCTGACATCGTCAGGTAGAGGCTCTCACGCTGTGCCGGGCTGCGCGAAGTCAGCGACAGAATGACTACCCCCATGATTAACAATGAGAGCAGGGGCAAGAGGCCAAAAAGCAGCCCTTTGCGCCAACAGCCAGCCTTTTTATGTGATGGGGTTGCCATGTGGATTTTCTCCTGTTGCGTTTCTGGCTTACGACTTGGGGCGTGGACGGAACATATGCCAGACTGTCAGCAGGCCGCCTTGTTTGGTTTCTACCACTTCGTAGCCGAAACGCTGATAGATGTGTGTGTTTGTCTCATCGCCGGTGTACAGGTAGATGCCAGCGGCTTGTTCATCCTGATCGCAGCGTGCGTGGATGTGTTCCAGCAGGCGTCGCCCAACGCCTTGTCCCTGATAGTCGGGCGCAACCGCCAGAATGTTCAGGGTGTAATAAGGGGTTGGCAGCGCCGCGGGCGGTTTCATCGCTCTGATAACTCCTCGAAGCCGCCGCCAGCGCACATCCCCAATCAGCTTCAACAGGCGGGGTGCGTGTCGTACAATTGGCCCGGCCAGCTTGTACCAGGGAACTGGTTTCTCTGTAGGCGGCTTAACAATGGCGTTACCGGCCAATTTCTCTCCCAGCGTTGCCGCCAGAAGCTGCCATCGGCTAACCTGGCCAAGCGACAGGAGCAGCTCCCACGTATGGGTAAAGCGTTTTTGGCGGGCGGGCGTGGACAGATCGAGTAGATTACGGGCGAAGCCTTCCTCCCGGAAGCTTTCGGCGATCAAGGCGGCGGCGCTGCCCAGGTTTTCGGCGGGCAGCGCCTGCACTTGTACGGTTTTCCGAGTGATTTCAGCAGTCATGGAGTTCCACCTCGAGGTTAGGATACAGATTGTTTTCATTTATCATGATCAGCCCGCTCCTTCCTGAAGATACAGCCGGCGAAACAGCAGAGCGACCAGTAGAGCGGCGACGGGCAGCGCCATCACCCATGATACCAAAGCAATGGCTATGGTTAGCATTTCAAAACCGAAAGCAAAGGCCAAGATGAGCAAGATGTTGGCAACACCGTTAAGCAAAAATAGTCCACGCAACCACCGCTCCAGGGGGCTGTGGCCAAATGCCCAGGCCGTAAAAACAAGGGCAACACCTAACATTGCCCAGGCGTAATGGTTCAGCCCCCAGGCCACGGAACGTGGATTGGCAAAGGCGAACTGGTCAAGCCCCTGCCAGGTTCCAGCAGTTAGCGCCGGCAGCAGCACGGCTACCTGGATAAAGTAAAGCGCTCCCAACAAAGTAACATGCGTAGTAGCAAATAGGAGACCGGCCAGGCTCCAGATTTTGCGGCCGTCAGCGGTATAAAAATGTAGGGTAACAAACATCAGCAGCAGGGCAGGTAACGCTAACAAACCAATGCTTTGGGGCACAAACGCGATGATCTGGTATGAATTGGCGTATACCTCCATACCTTGCCATGCGCTGGCCGGAACCCGTATGGCCATGATAGCAAAGCTGACATTCAAAGCGATGAGCAAAGCGGCATACGTGACAGCCGACCAATAACCGATGCGGGCATGCTTACGATTCACTGAATTTACCTCAACTCAACCCCACCCAGAAGGTGTGATGTATTCATGATCCTGCTACCTTGTCCATCACGGTCAACCCGTATCCAGATGCTTTTGGAACACCTGAACGTAATAGATGACAAATAGAATCAGGCCCAGGCCGGACATGGTGAGAGCGACGGCCTGGAACCACTCGGTGTCGGTTCCGGGAATGAGATACCAGGCCAGCAGCAGCGCTACCGCCAGGATAAAGCAGCCGTTGAAAGCTCTGGAACCGGGATCGTATTCTATAGCCTGCCGCACCCCTTTCCTTTTGATAACGGTGACGTGGGCGGTGACCCAGGCGCCGGCAAACATAGTGGCTATTAACAAGACGTAGAAGGTGAACCAGAGGCGCGGCGTGTCCAGAAACTGAATGGCGATTAGCTGCTGCAAACCCAGGATGAGATAGAGCGCGGCAAACATAAAATGGGTTCTGGCCGTCAGGTTAATGACCCGGAAGCCGAAAAAGTAATTGTTCATGAAGGTGTACCAGAAGGCGATACAGAGCAGCAGACTTTGTACTCCGGTGACAAAAACCCAGACTGCGCCGGGGAAGGGCATCTCGCGCAAGGCTGCGGCCAGTTCGCTTCCCAGCGCCGCCACGGTAATGCCCTGAATGACGGCGCCCAGGGCAAAATGGACTTCGGCCTGATAGTCTCGTTTGAATTCGGGTAGATCTTTCATCTCCATTCTCGCTCCAGGCTGGGGCTAAATCGCCTAGCCTCCGAAATGACGGTTAAGAAAGTGGATAATGCGGGCCGCGTAGGGGGCGTCTTCTTGGGGATCGAGGACGTGGCCGTCCTCTACAATGAAGTGCAAGTCGCCGTGGCGCACCCAGGTTTCAACGTGGTCCGGGGCGTGGGCGATGATGCGCTCGAAGTTGGCGTAGGGAACTTGGGAATCATCTGTTGAATGGATGATCAGCGCCGGCCGGTCGCCCAGATTTTGAATTTGTTGTTTGGGGGTGATGTGGCGTTTGTCGAAGCCGTATTTGAAGCCGGTGTACAGCCGGACAAACGGCCGTTGCAGCGATGCCAGCGGTTCAGGCAGGCCCATGTTGTCTACAAAAACATCATCCCAGGCCGAGAAAGCGGACAGGCTGATCAGCCCGTCAATTTCCGGTATTTGCCCGATGGCGTTAACGGCCGTTGCCCCACCCATCGAAAGGCCATAGACAACAATCGGGACACCGGCATAGCTGCTGTTGCTCTTGATGTAATCCACGACCGCCTGCACATCCAGGTACTCTTCATAGCCGAGGGCAATCACCTCGCCCTCGCTTTCGCCGTGGGCACGCATTTCCAACAAAATGGAAGCATACCCTTCATCCAGCAGCATTCGGGCGTGGCCAAAAAAGGCGGTGACGGATGGGTTGTGGATGCCGGATAGGAAAATAATAACGGCTTTGGGCTGCACGGCCGTTACTTCATAGGCAACCACCTGATAACCATCGCTGGTGGTCAGTTCCAGCCGGTTGGGGGTCAGGTCATGCTCGACCCCGGTCCAGGTCTGGCTAAAGGCCACGTGCTGGTTGACCATGCCGCCCACGACCAGCGGCGGGATGGCGGCCATGATGGCCACAACCAGCAAGAGCAGCAGGGCCAGGGCCAGCAATATTTTTCTAGTTTTGCTTTTGGTTGGGGCAGGGGTAACGGCCGTATGGCCAACATCTCTTTTGTCTTCTGTAACTGTCGTCATATCAAATTCTCCTCATGCTTTTCCTTATTGTAGGCGGTTTCGGCAGTGGGCGAACCGGGCAGTTGGGGAGAATTGATACTGGTCAGGTGGTTGGTATTTGACCTGGCCGGTTGACCAGGGTCATAACTCGCCAATTGCCCGGTGACTTAAGCCAGGGTGTGTGGCAATCTATAGAGGACAGATTTTTCATTGCTGGAAAGTAACTATACAGACCTGCGAGGTTTACTCCATGCGTGTCGGCAATAAACGGGTATCAGAACCTCGCAGGTCTTCGGAAAAGGAGATTTGGTGATGGTTACGCAGAACGACCTTAAAGGACCAGTGAAGTTCTTTGCTGAGAATAGAGCCGCTCACGCAACGGCCGTATTGGGGGCGGCATTCTCCGGCGTTTTATTCGGCGGGCGTAGCATCAGGGCAGAGGGCTGGCAGCGTGTTGGCTGGCTGGCCCTCTGTACCCTGCAAATTATCCAGGTGGTTGGCCTGATTCGGTTACGTCAGGTTGCTAATGCTCACGCGACAGGATCGGGGTTTTGACGGGCTTTCCCAAGAGCTGGAATAGCTTGACCCGATGTGAAACGTTTCACGAGCGGACGCGTAATGGATAATGACTTTTACCTTTGCATCGTATCCGTACAAAGAGAGGTGCTTCATGAAAGAGAGATTTACCACCGCCGGTAGGAATACGTTGGAAAACTCGCCAAACGAAAAGGGCGAGATCGCTGGCTTCTGGCGCGGCTTGTGGCACGGACTGATTGCGCCGATTGCCTTTGTCATGTCGTTGTTCAAGGATGATGTGGGCGTGTATGAGACCCACAACAACGGAAAATGGTACAATTTTGGCTTTGTCCTGGGCCTTTCAATGAGCCTGGGTGGTAACAAAGTTGTTCAGGTACAGACTGATAAAAACGAAAAGTAGCTACCTTCAACATATCAGGCCCGCCTTCAAACCACTGAACCGGCTGATGTTGTGGCATTGGCGGCTGGGGTTGGGCGCCTACATCAACTTTTGGCCGGCCGGATTCGGCCGTTTCCTGGTGTTGGTGCACACGGGGCGCAAAAGCGGCCGTTGCTACCACACGCCGGTCAATTATGCCGAGATAGGCGGGGACGTGTACGTCGCGGCCGGTTTTGGCCAGGTCACCGACTGGTACCGCAACATCATGGCCCAGCCGCGTATTGAAGTATGGCTGCCCGACGGCCGTTGGCTGATGCAGGCAGAAGATGTGACCGGCAGTGAGGGGAGTACGGCCATTATGCGGACTGTCCTCAAAGGCAGCGGCTTTGCCGCCTACCTGGCCGGGGTAAACCCCAATCGCCTGAGCGACGCCGAATTACAAGCGGCAACGGCCGATTACGGGCTGCTGCGCCTGTGTCGCGTTGTGCCGCTGGCTGGCCCTGGTGGACCGGGCGATAAGGTCTGGCTGTGGCCACTGCTGGTTATGGCCGCTGTGGCAGTTGGTGCGTTTATTATCGGGCGACGCCGGCCAGAGTAACAACTAATACTTGAAAATATATGTAGATGGGATAGAATGTATGTTCTATGCACACATGTGCAAGGCATGCAAATTAGCGATAATCGACCTGATGAAAGCAGATTGCTATGCGGAC
>SLGK01000207.1 GCA_007123775.1 Anaerolineae bacterium
GTTCATTGGAAGCTATCAAACAGGCTGTTGAGCGTTTCTTCCAGGAACATCAACCTATTGATTTGTTAAGGATGGCTGGGCTTGTTCCCAGCTCTTAAAGAACTTTTTTGGTTCTACTTAGAGTGTAGAGTGTAGAGAGGGGTAGATTTGGCCGTGGGGGCTTAGCCTTCTTCGTTTGTTGTTTCCTCCCATACTTCGACCAGCTTCTGAAAACTGTCAATAGGGGCTACGCGGTCCATGAAGACGCGCAGAGACGGGCTGTGGTCACGAATGTCGCGCAGCCGGGGGCCGATTGGGTCGTCAAGCCCGGCCGCACCGCCCGGCTGGGCGGCGTAGGCCCCGTAAAAGGCGAAGTAGGCCTGGTTCAACTTGCGAATACGATACCCATTCTCCAGGAAAAAGAGACGACGCTCGGCCATGTAGGCTTCGGCCGTTTCTATTTCGCCGGCCGCTAACAGTTCGTCTACGCGCACCCGCGTCTCAGCCATTTCGGCCCGAAAGTCAAAGGCGGGTGGTTCAGACGGCGGGGCAGAGACCGGCGGCGGGGGTGGCTCCGTGGCTGGTGGGGGCGGTGGAATGTAGTCGTCGGGATAGTAGCGCAACAGCACCAGATCGCGTAGCTCCTGATCTACCAGTGAGGCTACCGTCTCGTTGATGATGCGCACGTCGGGGTCGACATAATACCAGCCCAGCGGGAAAAAGGTGAGCCAATGGTGCGCCCATTCGTGGGCGGTCACTTTGATCAGCCAATGGAGGTTACTCGTCTCCATAATCATGGCCGGGTAGGTGGCCATACCGCCGATAGGGACAATCAGAGCGGCATAATCTTCTAGTTGGGCTTCGATGGCTGCCTCCAATTCTTCCATTACGGCCGTTGACAGACCATGCTCCAGCGGTAGGGCATAGGCCCGCTCAATGCGCTCTCGTGGCGATACTACCAGCAGCGACGGCAGCGGCGTCATCCGCACCCAGACCGGCGGCCAGGCCTGTCCCAGAAAGCCAAATCCCTCCTCAACCAGAATAGAGGACACCTGTTCCTGGACAATGGCCTCGGCCAACCCGCCCTTACGTACCAGGGCCTGGCGCGTGGTGGCCAGCTCGGCCTGCAATTCGGCCGTAGCCGCTGCCGGATCCGTGACATCCGGGTCGGTATAGATTTGCCGGATGCTGGCCTCCAGCCGGTTGGCTGTTTCGACCAGGGCCAGATAGTCACGCACGACGGCTTCCCGCTGTCCTTCATCCAGATAGCGGGGACCACCTGCCAGCAGCGCCGTCAGCTTGACGCCAATGGCGTCCAGCTCCCAGACCCAAAAATCAAAGTGTCGCTGCCCCACCACCTGATCCAGCCGGTAACGCTCGCTGGTGAATTGGGGCCATTCTGGTACCAACAAGAAAGCCAGCAGCCCCACCATCAGGCTGAGTTGAAACAATCTTCTAAGGCCGTGTAGCCAGATTCCGGCATAGTTCATGATGTCAGTTATAGTGCTGGTTGCAGGAGGCTACCAAAGGCTCTAATAAATAATTAGATTGACTGTGCCCTTTTGCATCTTTGCCCCCTTTGCCCCTTTGCGTTAAATTCTACCATATATGAACGAACAACCCATAGCCGACGCACTGTGGCGCATTTACCACCGGGCTGAACGGCCGTTACCCTGGCAGCAACGGGACGGCAATCTCCCCTGGGATGACCCCGCCTTTTCCGAGCGAATGTTGCGGGAGCATCTGGACGAATCACATGGGGCCGCCTCGCGCATAACGGCCGAAAGAGAAGCCCAAATCGACTGGTTCTGGCATAAGCTGGGCCTGCAACCGGGCAGCCGCGTGCTGGACGTGACCTGCGGGCCGGGCCTGTATACCGTGGCTCTAGCCGAGCGGGGCTGCCACGTCACCGGCGTTGATTTTGGCCCGGCGGCTGTGGCCCACGCCCGCCAACTGGTTGCCGCCAAAGGAGTGGCCGACCGCTGCGCCTTTCACCAGCAAGACGTGCGGCAGATGGACTTTGACGGGGCCGATTTTGATGCGGCGCTGCTGATTTACGGCCAACTGGCCGTTATGCCGCCGGAATCGGCGCAGGCTGTGCTGCGTCGCGTGGCGCGGGCGCTGCGTCCGGGTGGGCGACTCTGTTTGGAGCTATTGAACCCGGCGCGGGTGGACAAGAAGAACAGCAGTTGGTGGTACACGGATGATACCGGGTTGTGGGGTGAACGGCCGTATCTCCATCTGGGCGAGCGTTTTTGGGACGAAGAGAGCCGCGCTTCCATTGAGCGCTTCCTCATTCTCCACCTGGAAACGGGCCAGCTAGACGAAATTGAGCTGTGCGACCAGACCTATACCCCCGCCGAGATCACAACCATGCTGCAAACGGCCGGATTCAGCCAGGTTGACCATTACCCCGCCTGGGATGGGCTGCCCCTGTATGACGCCGCTGAGTGGCATGTGTATGTTTGTATTAGATAGTGTGTGTTGCGTATTGCGCGTTGTGTATTGCGTAGTGCGTAGTGCGTGTTGCGTAGACAAAATGCTGCGTGCAGAGCTTTTTCTCTGCTTTTCTCTGTGAACCTCCGCGTGTTCTCCGCGCATCTCTGCGTAACCGCTTTTGATCAGGAGGTCAATATGAACCATTCAGACAGTAGAATCGCTTTTCAGGGAGAGCCGGGCGCGTATTCAGAGCAGGCGGTGCGCCAGCATTTTGGCCCGGATGCCCACGTAGTGCCCTGCCGCAGCTTTACGGCCGTTTTTGAAGCAATTCACCAGGGCCAGGCCACGCACGGGATGCTGCCGGTAGAAAACTCACTGGCGGGCACGGTGATCCCGGCTTACGATTTGCTGGTAGACCACGACCTGCATGTACAAGCGGAGGTGATCGTGCGCGTGGCCCACTGTCTGATGGCCGCGCCCGACACGCGGCTTGATGAGATTAAGCGGGTCAAATCCCACCATCAGGCGTTGGCCCAGTGCGAAAAGACGCTGCGCCGCCTGGGGCTTGAGCCGGTGGTTCATTATGACACCGCCGGGGCCGCCCGTGATTTAGCCCGCAACCCCGAACCGGAAACGGCCGTTATTGCCAGTGCCCTCGCCGCCGAAACTTACGGGCTGGAAATCCTGGCGCGCAATGTGGAAGATTTGGACTTCAACTTCACCCGCTTCTTCGTGCTGGGGCTGGACGAGCCACCGCGCCAGGACCCCAGCAAGACCTCGATTATTCTGACCACGCGCCACACTCCCGGCGCGCTCTACCAGGTGCTAGGCGAATTGGCCGGGCGCGACATCAACATGACCAAAATCGAATCACGCCCCCGGCGCAATCGGCCGTGGCACTATCTCTTTTACATTGATTTTGAAGGACACGAGGACGACCCGCCGGTGCGCGAGGCGCTGCTGGATATTCTAAAAAGCGCGTCGTTTCTCAAGGTGTTGGGGTCGTATCCGGCGGCACGCGAATAAGACTTAATGCGTAGTGCGTAGTGCGTAAGGATAGGGCCGCTACGCACTACGCACTACGATCTCGACCTCAGCCCACTCAGCCAGGCCACAAACAGCCCCAGGGCCAACCCCAGCATCCCGGTAGCAGCAGCCAGATACGGCCGTTTTTGGTGCCAGGTTACAACCCGCTCTGGCAGCAATAGTTCGGGCGAGACGGTCATGATGGCCGGTTTTTCATACGGCCGTAGCCTTACCAGGCGGGCATGAGGGGCCGGCCGTACCCTCGAACCATAGTTGTGGGCATAAACGGCCGTAAATGACGCCCCAAACAAAAAAATCTGGGCTGAGTAATAAATCCACAACAGCAGCACAATCAACGACCCGGCCGCGCCATAGACCGCGTCCGCACTGCTAAACTGGACGTAGAAACCGATCAGATAACGCGCCAGCCCAAACAGCAGCGCCGTCAGCAAGGCCCCCAGCCAGACATCCCGCCAGGCAACCCGCACATCCGGCAGCACTCGGAACAAGATGGCAAACAGCAGCGTCATCAGCCCCAGCGAAATAAAAAAGTTGAGCAACGGCACATAGCCCGTCAGATCGCCCAGATAATCGGCCAGGTAAGGCAGTAGCAGATGCAGCAGCGTACTGGAAATGAGGGCCACCAGCAGCAAAAGGCCCACCAGCAGCACCATGCCAAAAGCGGTGAAGCGGGTACGCACCAGCAGCAGAATGGCCGCATCCCCCTGCTCGACGCCCCAGACTTTGTTCAAAGCCTGGTTGAGTTGGGCAAACACGTTTGAGGCCCCAAACAGCGCCACGGCAATACTAACGGCTGTTATCGTTCCGCCGGTGCCGCTGGCATTTTCGATAAGCGTCTCTGCCAGGGAGGCCACCTGCGGTCCCAGAGCAGCCTCAATCTGTTCGATCAACTCACTCTGCACCCCGCTCAACACCAGTCCCGCCAGGGCCACCGACAGCACCAGCAGCGGCGACAGCGAAAAAATAGTGTAGTAAGTGATAGCCGCCGCCATTTGCGAGGCTTTATCTTCGCTCCACTTTTGACCGGCTTCTTTTAGCAGCGCGAAAAATGCTTTGGCGCCGCTTTGTAATCGCGCCACAATTTACACCTCGTGTAGGGCCTGTTGCAGATCGGCGATCAGATCATTGACGTTTTCGATGCCCACCGAAATACGGACCAGGCCGGGGTCGATAGCCAGCGGCGAATCAGCTACCGAAGCGTGGGTCATGGGGGCGGGTAGCTCAATCAGTGATTCGATGCCGCCTAATGATTCGGCCAGCGTAAACAGTTTGGTCTGGCGGGCCACCACGCGGGCAGCCGCTTCGCCCCCGCGCATGATAAAGGAGATCATGCCGCCAGGACCGCGCATCTGTTTCTGGGCCAGGACGTGCTGGCGGTGGCTTTCCAGGCCGGGGAAGATGACTTCAGCCACGGCGGGGTGGTCGGCCAGGAATTGGGCCACGCGGTTGGCGTTGCGGCAGTGGGTGGCCATACGCAGGCTCAGGGTTTTGATGCCGCGCAAAACCAGAAAGCAGTCGAGCGGGGCCGGTACCGCCCCAACGGCGTTTTGCAGGAATTTAAGCTGGCTGTAAACGGCCGTGTCGTTGACCACCACCGCTCCGCCTACCACGTCAGAATGGCCGCCGATATATTTGGTGGTGCTGTGGACCACTATATCGGCCCCCAGGGCTAACGGCCGTTGCAGTGCGGGCGAGGCGAAGGTGTTGTCTACCCCCAGCCAGGCCCCGTGCTGATGGGCAATGGCCGCAATCGCTTCAATGTCGCTAATCCGCAGCATGGGATTGGTGGGTGTCTCCAGCCAGATTAGTTTGGTTTCGGGGCGGATGGCGTTGGTAACGGCCGTTATATCCGTTGTATCCACAAAACTAAACGCCAGACCATACGGTTGCAACACCTTGTCAAACAGCCGGAACGTACCCCCATACACATCATTTCCGCTCACCACGTGATCGCCCGGCCGCAGCAGCCGCATTACCGTATCAATGGCTGCCATACCCGACGCAAAAGCCAGGGCGTGTTGTCCGCCCTCCAGCGTCGCCAGCGCCGTTTGCAGCGCTGTCCGCGTCGGATTATCCGTGCGCGAATAATCATACCCCTTGTGCTGGGCCACATCCGGCTGGGCATAAGTTGACGTCTGGTAAATTGGGACCATTACCGCTCCCGTCGTTGGGTCTGGCTCCATCCCGGCGTGAACAGCTATCGTTTCAAACTCATAGTGGGAATTCATCATTTATCCTTTCTACTTTCTAAGTTACTCAGGCTCTTGTGTAGATTGTGTAGTGTGCCCGACCATACACCAATCCTCAAAAAACCGCTGACCATTAGCCGATTGTAGTCACGATAGAAACATGACGCAATCAATAATGTTAGAGCCAACTCAAGATTTAGGCCCATTATTCGACAAATCACTATATCCGCTTATCATAGCCTACACTGCTAACGGCAACGAGGCCAATGAACAGCTAGGCCTCCGTATAAAGGCAGCATTCAAACCTCAACGCGAGGGAGAAAGGTTTTGCCTTCATCCTTCATTATCATTTGTATAGGAGAGAGTTGTGAGAAAATTTACCGCACGACGGGCATGGCTAACGCTGACCATGCTGTTAATATTCACCCTTGTCGTGGCTTGTGGTCCGGCCACGCCCGCACCGCCAGAAGAAACAGTAGACCCCGATGGCACGAATGGTAACGGGTTTGTCATAGATCCCCCCGTAGATGGCATGGCCCAGATTGAATACATCGAAACCCAGGCCGGTACCGGCGACCAGGCCACACCCGGCGACCGTGTGGCCGTTCACTATACCGGTACGCTAGATGATGGCACCGTTTTTGATAGCTCTTACGAGCGCGGCCAGCCCATTGAATTTGTGCTGGGCCAGGGCATGGTCATCCCCGGCTGGGAGCAAGGCATCGCCATGATGCGTGAGGGTGGCCAGGCCACGCTGGTCATTCCGCCGGAGCTGGCTTATGGTCCACAAGGCTCGCCCCCGGCTATTCCCCCCAACGCTACCCTGACGTTCGAGGTAGAATTAGTCCAAATTGTCGCCGACCCCAAACCGCTGGAGCTGAGCGAGGCTGATTACACCGAAACTGAATCCGGTCTGCGCTACTACGACATGAATGAGGGCACCGGAGTAATGCCGGTAGACGGCGACCGGGTACTGCTAGAATTTGCTGCCTGGCTAGAGGACGGCTCCTTCCTCGGTAGTTCTGAGCAGATGGGCAGCCCGCTGGTTGCCACTATTGGCATCGGCCAATTGTTCACCGGTTGGGAAGAAGGGCTGTTAACTATGCGCGAGGGTGGTACGCGCCAGCTATTTATTCCGTCCGCATTGGGTTATGGTGAGATGGGGGCCGGTCAGTTAATTCCGCCTGACAGCAACCTGATCTGGCAGGTCACGCTGCTAAACGTCATCGAAGCCCGCGTGCCCCAAGAGGTGGCGGAAGATGATTACACGGTGACAGAAAGCGGCCTGAAATATTACGACCTGCAAGAAGGTAGTGGCGAAACCCCGGCCAACAATGACATTGTGGTTGTTCACTACACCGGCTGGTTGGAGGATGGCACCGAGTTTGATAGCTCACGCGATACGGATGACCCGTTGGTCTTCCAGTACGGCACACCGGATATGATCCCTGGCTTTACCGAAGGACTGGCAACCATGCGCGTTGGCAGCCAGCGGCAGCTTGTTATCCCGTCCGATTTGGCCTACGGGGACCAGGGGGCCGGCGGTATCATTCCGCCCGGCGCCACGCTGATCTTTGAAATTGAACTGGTCGAGATTTTAGGCCAGTAACATTCGGTAACAAACCGTAATGCGTAATACGTAAAACGTAATTAGTGACTTTACGCCTTACGGCGTTACTCGGCAAAATTTGCGCTGTATGCGTTAATTTGTCAAAGATTTCGCAGATTACGCAGATAGAGTAATTAAATCTGCGTAATCTGTGCAATCTTTGATGACTTTGGTTGCGGCTTCGCCGCGTTACGCATTACGGGAAATTTTGACG
The DNA here is from genome assembly GCA_007123775.1 of Anaerolineae bacterium. Lineage (GTDB taxonomy): Bacteria > Chloroflexota > Anaerolineae > Promineifilales > Promineifilaceae > SLGK01. Next base: position 7,478 of record SLGK01000207.1, read on the forward strand.
GAGGACGGAATTGCTCTGGCCATCATCGGTCTTTCGTCCTCCGTCCTCGGTCAGTGAATTGTCGAGCTGCCTTGAACCATGCCCAAATTTTTAGTCAACCAGTTCTGCCAGCAACCCAACCCGTTCGTTAAAGGCATCGATCAACGCATCTAGCTCATCGACGTGGCCGTGAATACTGGTCCAGTAGTCGTGGTCGTACCACTGTGCCTGGATTTCCTCATACGTCTTGCCCTGCTGCTCAACCCAGGTGAAATATTTCAGGTTGTGTACCCGTTTGCGGTCCGCGTAGGTTAGTTCCAGCATGTTGTCGGTCGATTCGCCCAGCATATACTGACGAAACGCGCCGGCCGCATCTAGCTCTGTAAACGGTCCTTCTTCCTCAGCCAATTCCACCAACCGGCTCTCATACATCTCCATCGAATCGGTAGCGACAGTAATCATCACGTCGTTGGCGTCCATTTCGTAATATTTGGCGGTCTTAATGGCGGCCAGCACGTTGGCCACGCTGGAAATGCCCAGCAGCGGCAGATCGGCTACCAGAGCGGGATCTACGCCTAACTGCACCAGATAATCCTGGCCGGCCGGTTCGTTGAAGAGGCGAATCAGGTCCATCGTGGCCGCATCGTCAATAGCGGTCACGATGTCGGTGTTTTTGACGTTGTGGATCCAGGGCACGTGCTTATCGCCGATGCCCTCGATGCGGTGGGCGCCAAAGCCGTTGTTGAGCAGGGTGGGGCATTGCAGTGCCTCGCTGGCTACAATCTTGCTCTGCGGGAACTGCTCTTTCATGTAGTCACCGCAAGCAATCGTGCCGCCGGAACCGGTGTTGGAGACGGTGGCGCGGAAGCGGTCGCCGTTGCCCATGACCTCGTTTAGCACTTCCATCATGGCCCGGCCGGTCACTTCATAATGCCACAGGTAATTGCCAAATTCCTCAAACTGGTTGAAAATGACCAGGTCCTCTCCAGAGGCGCGCAATTCCCAACATTTGTCGAAAATTTCCTTGACGTTGCTTTCCGAACCGGGGGTTTTGATTGTTTCCCCGGCTACCTGCTCTAGCCATTCAAAGCGTTCTTTGCTCATGCCTTCGGGCAGGATGGCGATGGATTCGCAGGCCAGCAGGTTGGAGTCGTAGGCCCCACCCCGGCAGTAGTTGCCGGTGGAAGGCCAGACCGCTTTCTGGGTGGTGGGGTCGAACTGGCCGGTCACGAGGCGGGGAACCAGGCAGCCAAAGGCCGCGCCCACTTTGTGCGCCCCGGTGGGGAACCATTTACCCAGGAGGACGACGATGCGGGCGTCGATGCCGGTCAATTCTTTGGGCAGTACGAGGTAGTTAACGCCGCCAAACAGGCCGCCGCTCTCTCTTGGCTCATTGTGCCAGGTAATGCGGAACAGGTTGAGCGGGTTCAAATCCCACAGGCCGATCGATTCCAGACGGCTCTTGATGGCGTCGGGGATCAGGTCAGGGTTGATCATTTGTTTGAAGGTGGGGATGATGATGTTTTGCTCGCGGGCACGCTGTATGGCGCGGTCTAGCTTGGCTTCATCATGGATGGTTAAGTCAATCAGGTCGTTCATGGTTTCTCCGAATAATAGGCAAAACCTGCGAGGTCTTAGAGACCTCGCAGGTTTGGGTTGGTTGGGTTACAGGCCGGCCATTACACGCCGCAGGTCGGCCAGGTCTGGCTCGACGTAGTTGGCTTTGGTGCCGACCAGGTCGACGCCTTTCATAGCCCCTACGATGTCCTTGAGGCCGCTGCCGGTGTTCAAAATGACGATGCGGTCTGTGGCCGAAACGTAGCCTAGCTCGATGGCTTTGAGCAGGCCGGTATGGGCGGCGGCCCCGGCCGGTTCGGCAAAAACGCCGGTGGCGCGGGCCAGGGCGGGTATGGAGGCCAATATCTCTTCGTCGCTGACGCAGATGTAGGCCCCGTTGGTGTGGGTAACGGCCGTTAACGCTTTAATACGATCTCTGGGCAGCCCGGCGCTGATGCTGTCGGCCAGGGTGATGCCGGATACGGGGGCTTTGGTCAGGACGTCCTCGCCGTCGCGCCACGCTTCGTACATAAACGCGCTGCCCTCAGCCTGGACGCCGTAGATGCGGGGCATCTGGTCGATCCAGCCCAGGGCGAGCAAATCCTTTAGCCCTTTGTGCAGGCCGCCGATAATGCAGCCGTCGCCTACGCTGACGAAGATGGCGTCGGGGGCCTGCCAGTTAAGCTGCTCACATATTTCGTAAACGGCCGTTTTCTTACCCTCGGTCATATACGGATTGTAGGCGGTGTTGCGGTTGTACCAGCCATATTCGGCGGCGGCTTGCAGGCAGAGTTCAAAGGCGTCGTCGTAAGTGCCTTTGACCAGCATCATGGTAGAGCCAAAGACGAGTAGCTGGGCAATTTTGGCCGCGGGTGCTTTTTCGGGCACAAAGATAACGTTGCGCTGGTTGACGCTGGCGCAGATGCCGCTGAGGGCAGCGGCAGCGTTGCCGGTGCTGGCGGTGGTAATGATGACCGCCCCTTTTTCTTGCGCTTTGGCGACGGCCAGGATGCTGGCCCGGTCTTTGAAGGAGGCGGTGGGTAAACGGCCGTCGTCTTTTACCCACACGTGCCGCAGGCCCAGCTCGTCTGCCAGCCGGTCCGCCCGGTAAAGGGGTGTGCCGCCGACGGTGAGGGGAGAAACGGCCGTTTCCGGTTGGATCGGCAGCAGGGGCTTATAACGCCAGATAGTTGAGTCTGGGTTTTGCGCCAGGCTCTCACGGCTGATGCGCTGCCCGATCAACTCATAGTCATACACCACGTCAACAATGCCATCGTTGCCGTGGTGGGGACAGATATACTCAATCTCATCCGGCCCATATTCCTGGCCGCAGATGAGGCATTTCAAATGCAAAACGTGATCCATTGTTCTATCTTCCAGTGAAACGTGAAACGTGATGCGTTAGTTTGCTCTGGTCACGTATCACGTTTCACGTTTTACGCTTCACGGCGTAATAAACGTCCCTGTCTCACCGCGGAGGGCGTGGGCAATGTTGGCCGGGTCGGTGATGAGGGCCTGTTTGCCGCCGTTTTCCAGGAAGCTAACGACCGCCTCGATCTTGGGGGCCATGCTGCCGGGAGCAAAGTGTGTGCCTTCGGCCAGATATTGTTTGGCTTCAGCCACCGTGATGCGGTCCAGCCAGACCTGGTCGGGTTTACCATAATTGAGGGCGACTTTTTCAACGGCCGTGCTGATCAGCAGCAAGTCAGCCCCAATCTCCTGCGCCAGCAGGGCACTGGCCCGATCCTTATCAATGACCGCATAGACGCCGCTCAGTTCGCGCAACTCACCCTTGCGATTTTGTACCACCGGAATGCCGCCGCCGCCAACAGCGATCACAATATCGCCGGCATCCGTCAGCGTTTGGATAGCGTCCTGCTCAATCACTTCCAGCGGCTTGGGCGAAGCCACCACCCGCCGCCAACCCCGGCCGGCATCTTCGACAACCTGCCAGCCATCCGCTTCAAACTGGCGAGCCTCTTCCTCTTCCATAAAGCTGCCAATTGGCTTGTCAGGATTCTTAAAGCCGGAATCATCCAGGTCTACTAACACCTGCGTCACGACCGCAACCACCGGGCGATCAATGTTGCGGCTGTTCAGCTCATTCCGCAGCGCCTGCTGCAACATATAGCCGATAGAACCTTGCGTATTGGCTACAATAAGGTCCAGCGGCGTGGGGTGTACTTCGTGGGCAGCCAGCTCACTGCGCCGTAAAATGTAGCCCACCTGTGGCCCATTGCCGTGCGTGACCACTAGCGTCCAGCCATCTTCAACCATGTCCGCCAGATGGCGGCACGTTTCGCGCACCGCATCCCATTGATGGGGCACGTCAGGATTTTTCTTGTCGGTGATTAACGAGTTGCCGCCGACAGCAACGACTGCGAGTTTGTTGCTCATGATACCTCCAAGTGTAGAGTATAGAGTGTAGAGTATAGAGTATAGAGTATAGAGTGTAGAGTGTAGAGTATAGAGTGTAGAGTATAGAGTGTAGATGCAGAGTGATTAGGTTGGGTGTTCTGAGTTGGCCAGCTTGGTTAGGATGGCGGCGATTTCGTTGGCTTCGTTGTAATGGGTTCGGTATGCTTCACGGCTAAGAAGGTCACGTTTGCCTAACATAACAAGTAGGCTGACTGTCTCGTAAACCGATCCTTTGGCAATTCGATAGAAATAAGCCCTGGATTTGCTTGAATCCCGGCCGCTGCCTTCGGCGATATTTGTGGGAATACTCAACGCCGCCCGGCGTAGTTGTTCACCCAAAGAGAACTGGTATTTCTGAGGCAGCGCATCGGCTATTTGAAACAACGCATCAGCAAACTCAATAGTACGCCGCCAGACATCCAGCTTCTCAAACTTAAACCCCATCTCCGCACTTCACCTCTACACTCTATCTACACTCTATCTCTACACTCTATCTCTATCTCTAGCTCATTGTTAATGCCATGACCGCCTTTTGGGCGTGCAGGCGATTCTCCGCTTCGTCGAAAACGACAGAATGGGGGCCGTCCAGGACAGAACTGGTCACTTCGATGTCCCGATCGGCCGGTAAGGGGTGCATATAGATGACATCATCTTTACCCAGGGCCATCAGTTCATCGTTGGCCACCCAGTCCGCGTACTGGTCTTGAATACGCTTGCCCTCATCCGGGTCTTGAGTAGTCAGCAGCGGCCCCCAGGATTTCGCGTAAATCACGTCCGCATCCTGGCAGGCTTCTTGCATATCGTGAACCACCTCAAAGCCGGTGTGATACTTGCGGGCCATCTCGCGGGCCTGGTCCATGACGTCCGGCATTAGCTCAAACTCCGGCGGATGGGCCAGCACCACGTCCATGCCAAAGCGGGGCATCTGCAAAATGAGCGACTGCGGTACCGACATCGGCTTCAGGTAAGAAGAGGCATAGGCCCAGGAAACGACCATCTTCTTCTTACGCAGGTTGCGCCCTTTCTTCTCCATGATAGTCATCAGGTCGGCCAGGCATTGGTGCGGATGGTAGATTTCACACTGCATATTCAATACGGGTACGCGGCTGGCCTGAGCTACCAGGTTCAAGTAGCGGTTGCCCGTGCCGTAGGTCACGTGGCGAATAGCAATACCGTCAAAATAACGGCCGAATATCTCACCCATCTCCGTCTCTGTGTCCCCATGCGAAATCTGGGTGGTACGGCTTTCGATAAAGGCCGCGTGGCCGCCTAACTGGGCCATGCCTGCCTCAAAACTGCCGCGCGTGCGCGTGCTGGAAAAGAAGAAAAGCATGGCCAGCACCTTGTCACGCAGCAGCGCATGTGGCTGGCCCAGACCACGCTTCATCTTGAGGTCCCAGGCCAGGTCCAGCACCGTTTCGACTTCCTCTTTTGAGAAGTCGAGGTCACTAATAAAATCACGTCCTCTTAAACCGGTTTGCATAATTGTTCTCCTTACTCTGTTACGCCTAACACCAGCGCCAGCAACGCCATCCGCATCACCACCCCGTTAAACGCTTCTTGCCAGTAGCGTGACCAGCGGGTAATGTCCACATCGGGCGGGATTTCGTCCATGCGCGGCAGCGAGTGCAGCAGAATAGCGTCTGATTTGGCTTTATTGGCCAGCAGTTCACGAGTAATCTTGTAGTTAGAAGGGGTCAGGCCCACGTCGCCGGTGCGCTCATCGCGAGATTTGGTGTAGTCGGGCTGCACCACGGGCTCGACCAGGATAATGTCAGCGTCGGCAATCGCCTCTTCCACATGCTCTACCTCTTTGTAGTCGAGGCTATAGTTTTTCAGGTCCTCTTTCATCTCATCGGTCAGACGCTGGTCCTCAGGCGAGACAAACGTGATGGGGCAGTCAAACTGGGTCAGGCCATAGGCCAGCGAGTGCATGGTCCGCATACGCATATCGCCTACAGCCAGCCATTTCAGGCCGTCCAGCCGCCCTTTCTCCCGGAAAACGGTGTAAAAGTCGGTCAGAATCTGGGTGGGATGCTCGCCCCAGCCGTCGCCACCATTGATGATGGGCACACTGGCCCACTTGGCCGCTTCATGGGGCGCGCCCTGCTGGAAGTGGCGCATAACAATGACGTCGCCGTAGAACTCCAGCATCTTTACCGTATCCTTGATGGTCTCCTGATAAAAGTCGCCAGCGCGGGTCATCTTGGCGTCGGCAAAGCCGGTCACCTGCCCGCCCAGCCGCAGCATGGCGGCTTCATGCGCCAGCCGGGTACGGGTGGACGGCTGGTAAAAGGCGGTAACTAGCGTTTTCTCTTTGAGTAGATCGGTATTGCGCCGGTTGCGAGCGATTGGCTCCAACTGTTCGGCTATTTCAAAAACACGGAAAAACTCGTTGCGTTCAAAATCTTTGAGGGACAGAATGTCCCGACCTGCAAAACTTCTCATGATAAATCTCCTTTATTTTATGATTTGCCGCCGGATGAGGCGTAAGCGCATTAAATCATCACGGAAACAAGAGGTTGACTTGATGATGGGTTGGTTGTCGTCGTTATAGCCCACTTCGTGGAAAGAAATAAGGGGGGTGTTGGGCTGGACGGCCAGGTGGTGAGCCAGGTCGCCGGTCGCCAACACGGGCACAATTTCTGACAGGTAATGGTTGATCTGCTGCCGGCCGAATTCCCATAAGAAGGTGTAGACGGGCAGTTGCAAATCACCGTCCGTGTAGTCGCCGCTTAGCAGGTGGGCCGGGATATGGTTATAGACGAGAATGACCGGCTTGCCATCGGCCAGAAACAACTTTTTGACTTCCAGCGTAGGGGTGTCGGTGGCGATATCGAGAGCCTCGGCCACGTCTTTCGGGGCCGGCCGAATGACGTGGTCCAAAATGTGGACGCTGGCCTCATAGCCGTGGTCGGCCAGCATCGCTTCGTAGGACCAGATTTCGTCGAGGCGTGACTTGATCTGTAGACCTACTTCGTTGATGAAGGTGCCGGCCCCTTGCTTACGCATTACCACACCTTCCCCTTCTAACCGGCTGAGGGCGTCACGAATGGTGGTGCGGCTAACGCCCAGTTCGATGGCCAAATCGGTTTCGGCGGGGATACGGCCGTCTACAAACGTATCATCCAGGATCATCTGTTTGATGTGGAGTTTGGCCTGTTCGGTAAGGGAGGGAGTGCGCTTAAGCATTGCGTCCTGTTGTCATATCATCTTATGGTATGGTTGTATGACGAATATTAGCAGAAAATACGGCCGTTCGTCAAGATGGGTGAGGGCGAATTACGGGGCAGATACAAAAAAATGACATTTGTCAGATAGAGCACTGACAAATGTCATTACAAAATCAAGCTGGGATTTAGTAGAAGGAGGTGATTTATAGTCGCACGGCTGATCTGAAATTGTACTTAAATACAATTCTCCCGGATGAAAGTGTACTTTTGGGGTTAAAAGTACACTTTGCTTGCTGGCAAGTAAGTACGTCTCTTTTCAAACGATTTTGGAAAAAGAAATAATCAATTGCTGAATTGTTGAATTGTTGAATTTTTAATGAGTGCCGCCAACAGCGTCGTTAACAATTCACAAATTCACAAATTCACGAATCAATTATTTTCGACAACAAAGTTGTTGAAATAGGCACACACATGACCTACACAAAGAGGTCCACCACCTCAAACTGGTTCACATCCACCAGCCCCAGGTCAGAGATACGCAGGTCGGGGATGACCACCAGGGCCAGCAGGCTGAGCTGCATGTAGGCATTGTTGAGCCGGCAGCCGCAGTCGCCGAACGCCCGGACCATGCTACCTGCTTTCTCGGCCACCACCTCGGCCCGCTCGTTGGACATCAGGCCGGCAATGGGCAGTTCCACCAGAGCAATTTCCTCCCCCTCGCGGAAAACGACCACGCCCCCGCCCACTTCGCCCAGCCGATTGGCGGCCAGGGCCATGTCCCGTTTGCTGGTGCCGACGACGACCATGTGGTGGCTGTCGTGGGCCACGGTGCTGGCAATGGCACAGGGCTGGTCAAAACCAAACCCGGCCACAAAGCCGTTGACCACGCCGCCCGTTCCCCGATGGCGTTCGACCAGGGCAATCTGGCAGACGTCTTGGATGGAATCCATCTGCACCAGGCCGTCCCGGATAGGCAGAATGCGCTCCAGGGCGCGGGTGGGGGCCTGGTTTTCGACGACGCCGATGACGCGCACTTTGACGCTGTCGCCGCTGGCCGGAATGTCAAAATCACCGGGGGTCAGCTCACGCCCCAGGTTGACCGTGTTTTTGGCCGAATTGGGGTAGGTATAGGCGGGCATGTCAATGAGCAAACGGCCGTTTTCAGCCACCACCTCACCCGCCGCAATCACCAGCTCAATCGGCAGCGTGGGCAAATCAGAGGTAATGATCATGTCGGCATAGCGGCCAGGGGCGATACTGCCGACGTCACGGGCCACGCCAAAGTGTTCGGCTGTGTTGAGGGTGGCCATCTGTACGGCCGTTATCGGATTCAACCCCTGGGCAATGGCGTGGCGTACCACCCGGTCCATGTGACCCTCCTCCACCAGCGTGCCGGAATGACAGTCATCGGTGCAGAGGATGAAGCTGCGGCTGTCTAGCCCCAGTTCGGTGATAGCCTTGACCTGGCTGGCCACGTCGTACCAGGCCGACCCCAGGCGCAGCATCGCTTTCATGCCCTGGCGCACGCGGGCCACGGCATCTTCCAGGCGCGTGCCTTCGTGGTCATCGGCCGGACCGCCCGCCACGTAACCGTGAAACGGCCGTCCCAAATCCAACGAGGCATAATGACCGCCCACCGTTTTGCCCGCCTTTATCGTCTCCGCCATCTCGGCGTGCATCTTGGGGTCGTTGTGGTAAACGCCGGGGAAGTTCATCATTTCTCCCAGGCCGATGATGTGGGGCCAGCGCATCGCCTCGGCCACGTCGTCGGGGCCGATGGACGCGCCGGGAGTTTCCAGGCCGGGCGCGCTGGGGACGCAGCTTGGCACCTGCACGTAGACGTTGATGGGCTGTACGGCCGCTTCGTCGTGCATCAGTTTGACCCCGGCCAACCCCAGGACGTTGGCAATCTCGTGCGGGTCAATGAACATGCTGGTGGTGCCGTGGGGAATGACGGCGCGGGCGAATTCGGTGACGGTGATCATGCCGCTTTCGACGTGCATGTGGCCGTCACACAAGCCAGGGAGGAGGTAACGGCCGTTGACTTCAATCACCTCTGTCCCATCACCGATGGTGTGGCTGGCATCGTCGCCCACGTAGGCAATACGGCTGCCGCAGATAGCCACGTCGGTATGGGGGATGATTTCACCGCTGTAAACGTTGAGCAAACGGCCGTTACGCAGCACCAGTTCGGCCGGTCGCCGCCCCATAGCCACATCAACCAACTGCTGTGATACCTTATGCCACGCTTTTCTTTCGCTCATAACAACCTCCGCAACAAGGCAGAAAGAAGAAGGTAGAAGGATGAAGGCAGGACGACCCTCTACACTCTATCTCTACACTCTAGGCACGCTCTCTCCCACCGGCAGCCAGACATAAAACGTCGAGCCTTTCTCCAACGCACTCTCCAACTCAAGCTGGCCGCCATGTGCGTTAATCACCTCTTGTACGATAGCCAGACCCAGGCCCGTGCCCGGTATATTCAACTGACCAATCTGCTGCCCCCGATAAAAACGCTGGAAAATATTCGCCTGCTCCTCCTGAGCAATACCCCGGCCCGTATCGGCCACTATAAAGCAGATACCGTCCTGGCCATTCTTCATCTTGTATGCTGTCTGCACCTTTATCGACTGGCCTGATGGCGTATAGTTGATCGCATTTGTCAAAAGATTGTACACAAGCTGCGACAACTGACTCTTTTCACCTGGTATTTGGGGCAAATCAGGCATCAGGTCAACGCTCAAGTTCAGCTCGGCCTCTGTGATGCGAACGTGCAGACTATCGAGTGCCTGCACCACCAGTTGGTTAAAATCAACCGGGGCCAACTGGTCACGGCCCTGCCCCATTTCCAGCCGGGACAGGCTAAGAATATCGGTCATCAAATGGCCGAGCCGCTCTACCTGGCGGCGCAGCACTTCCATGTATTGGGTCTGTTTTTCAGGGCGGCCCTTCTCCAGCAAATCAACATAAAGACCCAGATTGGTAATCGGCGTACGCAGCTCATGGGACATATCGGAAATGAATTTGGATTTTAACTGATCCAACTCTTGCAGTTGCTCATTGGCCTGTGCCAGCTCATAGGTGCGAGCCTCTACACGTTGCTCCAATGTTTCCAGCATCATGGCCCGGTCCAGGGCGCTGCCCGCGATGTCAGAAATAGCTTTCAGTAGGTGTACTTCAGTGCGGTTTTGCATGTGGCGTTGGGTCAGACCAAGTAGAATAACGCCTACCACTCGCTCTTCGGCCCGCAGGGGCAGCCCGATAGATCCGCGTAGTTGAGGCACGAGGGGCAGCTCTTCTGGTACAAAATAGGCCAGAGGATCGTTGCTTAAATCATTGGTTATATAGATTTCGCCGGCAGTCGCCACGTAGCCCGTAATACCCTGATGGCGCTGGTAGCGGCGAGACATCAGTTCAGGGGTGGCCGGTATGCTCCAGCGTGCCACCAGGTCGCCAGTTGCCGCTTCGAGCAAGAAGATGCTACCTTGACTACCGCCGGTGATTTTTAGGCAGTAGTCCAAAATAAGCGGCAGCATCTCGTCGATGCTGTTGGACTGGCGCAGCACCGTTGAAATCTCACCTATGGTTTCTAATTCGGCCGTGCGCTGACGAGTCTCGTCAAAAAGACGGGCTTTTTCCAGAGCGACTGCCAGTTGATCAGCAACCAGCGACAGTAAAATCTGGTCCTTGTCGCTAAAGGCATTGGGCTGGTCGCTCTCAATGTTAAGCACGCCCAAAATCTGCTCATTGGTTTTCAAGGGCAGCACCATTTGTGACAAAATGCGAGTGGGTGCCGATGTCTGAAAATCGGCGTGGCTGCGGGTATCGTTGACCAGTTGTTTTTCGCCGGTGTAGGCGGCCCGGCCCACAAAGCCCTGGCCTACCGCTTGCCGCTGCCGGTCGGCGGCAACATCTGTTAAGTTTTGACCGGCAACAGCTTGTAGCACTACGTATTCATTGCCTTCATCTACCAACAAGACGCTAACGCTGGTAAAAGCGAGGGCCTGATACAAACGGTCAACCATAATCTGGCAGAGAGCCTGTATTTCAATTTGACCGCTGAGCTGCCGTCCCAGGTCGTTGAGCAGCTCCAACTGTTCGGCCTGTCGATTGGTTTCCAGAAAGAGGCGGCTGCGCTCTATCGCCAGGGCAAAGGCATTGGCCAGTTGATTAAGGAGCGGTAGCTGATTCTGATTAAGCCCGTTCTTCTGGTGCCAGAGCAGCTTAAGGACGCCCAATAGTTGCTTGCCCATCAGGGGAATCAGGGCCATCGAGAGGTAGCCCGCTTCATAGACCTGCTGATCGCCAACGCTGCGTTCCGATTGGCTCAAATCCGGGACAAAGTGAGTTTGACCAGCCGTGAGTTTGTCAACGCCGCTAAACAGATTCGGATGAAGGTTGGTCTGGTAACGCTTTTCGTCGGTCATGTGGTCCCCAGCAACGAAAGCACATTCCCAACGGTCTTCATTTTCTGAGATAGCCAGGCAGATGCCATTGGCAGCGGTAATCTGTTGCAGCATTTTATAAATGGTCGGAAAGACTTCGTCGAATACAGGGGTTGCGTTGAGAATACGCAGTATTTCTGTTACCAGGCGCAATTCTTGGGCACTGCTGCTGGTTGCTTCGTATAGCTGTGCATTGGCAAGAGCCAGGGCGGCCTGGTCGGCCAAAGCCTGGGCCAGGGCGATGTGGCGTTCTGTATAAGCGTCTACCTGGCGGCTATCAATGGCTAACAGGCCCAGCACTTCGTTGCGGCTAATGATGGGAATGCCTAACCAACCACGAACGTAACTTATACCACCCCAGCCTTGAAAACGGCCGTCCTGACTGGCATCCGGGAGGTACAACGGCCGTTTCGTTTGCTGCACCTCAACAAAAAGCTGGTTGTCGGCCGGGAAGTATTGTCCTAGCAGCGATTGGGGCAGGCCCCGCCCCGCCTGCAGGAACAGGTATTGCTCGTGGAGCATCAGGATTGAAGCGCTGTCATAAGGGATGACCCGCTCTAGCTGTTCCAGGATTTGGTCTAGCACCTGGTTCAGGTCCAGGCTGGCATTCAAGACCGCAGCCGCCCGGCGCAGCAGTTCCGCTTCCTGACGCCGCGCACGTTCAGCGGTCAGCAGGCGTGATTTTTCAATGGCCGTACTCAATTGGCCGGCCAGCGTGACCAGCAATTGCTCATCGCGTTCGGAAAAGGCGTAGGGTTTGGCGCTTTCCGTGTTGATGACGCCCAGGACCCGCTCGTTGAGAACCAGCGGTACGGCCAGTTCCGACTTTGTCTCTGGCTCAGCGACCACGTAGTAAGGGTCATTGGTGATGTCGCCGCTGCGATACGGCCGTTTTGTCTGTACCACGTGCCCTACAATCCCGTGTCCCACCGGGACACTGCGTGGGTTCTTAGTTCGGTGATAATTGTGGTAAGACGGGTGAACAAGCAGTTGGCCCTCTCTTTCATCCAGCAGCAGCACCCCAAAGTTGTCAGGGTAAAGTGCTTCACCAATGACCTGGGTCGTCTTTTCAATTAGTTCATCTTCGTGGCTAACGGTAGACCCCAACAGGGCCACCGTGTGGAGTACTTTTAGCTGCTCAAGCTGGCGGCGCGTTTCCTCATGTAGCTGGGTGTTGTGCAGCAAGATGGCCACCTGCTCGGCGAAGACGGTCAGGTAATGGAGGTCCTGGTCGGTGTAAAAGCCTGGTTCAGATTTGGCCGCATCTATCATGGCCACGAACTGGTCACGTACAATAATGGGTGCCCCCATCCAGGAGCGTACGTGTTCTGATTGGGGCAGCCTGATCCAACCCGCATAGTCGTTGACATCGGCGATCAAAAGCGGCTGCTTGGTCTCAGCCAGATGGCGCAAGTTGGGTGTTTCGCTAATCATGAAAGCCAATGGCAACATAAATTTGCTCGGACTTAGTTCAGGCCGCGCGGTGTGAATATGCACAATGCTGGCTATGTCATCGTTGATGAAGGCAATAGCCGCTGTGTCGTAAGTAATAATTTGCCCTAGCTGGCGCAGAAAGTGAGTCAACACAGCCGTTGAATCGAGCGGTTCATCAGGGTTTACGCCTGTCCCCGACAGCGAATCTAGCAGCCGATCACTTTGCTGTTCATTGCCTGGTTGCAGGTGGCGGCGACGGCCGTATGAGTGCAGCAGTAGCCTCAGAACGTGGCGTAGTGCTGATGGCTCCAGCCGTTCCCAGATGAGATAGTAGTCGGCACCCCGATCAACGGTTTCAATAGCCAACGGCTCCTGAGCCAGATTAGCCAGAATGAGAATTGGGATATGGGGAAACTGTTGTTTGAGGTGGGCTAACAGGACAAACGGCCGTTCTTCCGCCATGTCATCCAGGTCCAGCAGGTAAAGATCGGCCAGGGGTAGGTCTGGTAGCGTTGCGTCCGCATCTACTTCAGGCAGCAATACCAGCGAGGTGTGGGCTGACACAGCGTCCAATCCCAGCATCGCCGACAGCCTGCGTCGTCGTTTGCTGCTCTGACCCACATACAAAAGGTAGCTAACCTGTTTTACCATTGAGAAAACCAATAAGCTGGTCCAACTGAACTAGCTGTGCTTCAGGTTGGCTGCGCTTCTTGACTTCGACACCGTTGGCTTTCAAATTACGGCCGCTTACGGTGACGCGCCAGGGAATGCCAATCAAATCGGCGTCGTTGAACTTGACGCCGGCGCTGGCTTCGCGGTCATCGTATAGTACCGATAAGCCTCCCTGGCGTAGTTGGGCGTAGAGGGATTCGCCCATTTCTTTTACATCGTCCCCTTTGCCCAGCGTCAGCAAATGGACGTTAAAGGGGGCTACCTCGTCGGGCCATATGATGCCGTAGTCGTCGTAGTGGCACTCGACAATAACAGCCATCAGCCGGTCCAGACCGATGCCGTAGGACCCCATGTAGATGGGCTGCGGACGGCCGTTTTCGTCCAGATAGGTTGCCCCTACCGCTTCGCTGTAGCGCGTACCCAGTTTGAAGCAGTGACCGGCCTCGATAGCCCGCTGGGCCACAATACGCTCGCCACACTGGGGGCACTGGTGGCCGCTGTCGGCCTGGGCGATGTCGGCCAGTTGGCTAATGGCGATGTCGCGGGGATAGTTGGCCCCGGTGAAGTGGTAGCCCTCATCGTTGGCCCCCACCACAAAGTTGCCGCCCGCCTGCAGGGAAATGTCGGCCAGGGCGTAGACGCCAGGGCTGTTCCAGTCCGGGGCCACGTTCAGGCCGATGGTGGAGGCATAGCCGGGCGACGCGCCCACGGCCACAATTTCCTCTTCCGTTGCCGGGCGCAAAATCCCGCCGCCAAGCGCGTTGAGGAACTTGGTCTCGTTAATCTCTAAATCGCCGCGTACCAAGCCAAAGATGAAACGGCCGTTCCCTTCCTCATCCCCAGCCGCCGTCCACCAGTAGAAGACGGCCTTGACGGTCTGGCTGGTAGGCACGCCGATATAGGCGGCCACGTCGGCAATGGTTTTGCAGTCGGGGGTGGCTACTTTGGTTAACTCGTCCAGTGTGGCCGGTAATTCTCCCTCGCGCACAAATTCGGCCGTTTCCACGTTGGCCGCATAGTTACACGACTGGCAGCGGATAAAGCTGTCTTCGCCCTGCTCGTGGGCGACCACGAACTCTTGCGACGCTTTGCCACCCATGGCCCCTACGTCAGCGTTAACGGCCGTTACCGGCACGCCACAACGCTCAAAGATGTTGAAATAAGCCTGCACCATCTGCGGGTAATAGGCGTCCAGGGCCTCTTCGCTTGTGTCCAGCGTGTAGGCATCTTTCATCACAAACTCGCGTAGGCGGATCAGGCCGCCGCGCGCACGCGGCTCGTCGCGGAACTTTTTGCCGATATGGTAAACCATGCGCGGCAGGTCGCGGTAGCTCTCCACCTCGCGCAGGGCCAGATCGACCACGATCTCTTCGTGCGTGGGCGAGAGTGCATACTCCCGATTGCCCTTGCCTTCCAGCTTCATAAGGACGTCTACTGTTTGCCAGCGGCCGGTGACCTGCCACAGTGCTGCCGGATGCAGATTGGGCATCCACATCTCCTGGCCACCAATGGCGTCCATTTCCTCCACTAGAATGCGGCGGATGTTCTGTAGCACCCGAAAGCCGAGGGGCATAAAGGTATAGATGCCGGCTCCGGTCGGGCGGATAAAGTTGCCGCGGATCAAAAGTTGGTGGCTGGCCATCTCGGCATCAGCCGGTGCATCGCGTAAAGTTTTGCCGAAGAGTTGTGAGAAGCGCATAGCCAATTACGAATTATGAATTACGAATTACGAATGAAACTGTCAACTGTGAACTATCAACTGTTAATAGGAGCGTCCAAAAATCGCTACCTGCTGCGCCGGTTGGCCGGTATAGAAGCAGGTGCCCGTGCCGCCGGGTTGGTCAAAGGGAAAGCAGCGAATGGTCGCTTTGGTTTCTTCTTTGACTTTTAGCTCGGCGACATTATCGCCAGCCCACCAGACGCGGGCGAAGCCGGTAGATACGGCCGTTTTGAACCCGGCATAATCGGCCACATCCTGGGTGTTATCATCCCGGAACTGAGTCGCTTTGGCCAGCATCCCGGCCTGGATGTCAGCCAGCAAGTCTGTGACGGCTTGAGCCAGACCAGCCTGCGGCACAAACTGTTTGCCATCACGGCCGGGTATATCGCGCCGGGCCAAAGCCACCGAATTTTTGGCCACGTCACGCGGACCAATTTCGATACGAGTAGGCACGCCGCGCAGTTCCCAATCGTTAAATTTATAGCCGGGTGTCAGTTGCGGGCGATCATCTACCTTGACGCGCACCCCGGCCGCAGCCAGGGCTTGCTTGATCTGCTCAACAGCGGCCATGACGTCTGTTCGTTCTGTATCCTTGCGGTAAATAGGCACAATGACCGTCTGGTAGGGGGCCAGGCGCGGGGGTAAAACCAGCCCCTGATCATCCCCGTGCGTCATGATAATGGCTCCAATAAAGCGGGTACTGAGTCCCCAGGAGGTTGTCCAGCAATATTGGCGTTCATTGTTGGGGTCCAGATATTGAATATCAAAGGCGCGGGCAAAATTTTGGCCTAGATTATGGGACGTGGCCGACTGTAACGCTTTGCCGTCTCCCATCATTGCCTCCAGGGCGTAGGTGTGGATGGCCCCCGCAAATCGCTCCAGGGCCGATTTTTCGCCGGTAAAAGCGGGAATAGCGGCCTCGGTGCGGGCCATGTCGTCATAGACATCGAGCATCATACGAGTCCGCTCGGCTGCTTCCTCGGCCGTGGCGTGGGCGGTGTGCCCTTCTTGCCAATAGAATTCAGTGGTCCGCAAAAAGAGCTTGGTGCGAAGTTCCCAGCGCACAACGCTGTTCCACAGATTGAGCAGCAGGGGTAAGTCGCGGTAGCTCTGAATCCAGTTGGCATACGCATGGCCAATCATGGTTTCAGAAGTGGGGCGCACGGCCAGCGGTTCGCTTAGCTCCTGGCCGCCGCCATGTGTTACGACTGCCAGTTCGGGGGCGAAGCCCTCGACGTGTTGTGCTTCTTTTTCTAAAAAGCTGGTGGGAATGAACATGGGGAAGGCGGCATTTTCGACGCCGGTGGCTTTGAAACGGTTGTCTAATGCTCGCTGAATGTTCTCCCAAAGTGTCCAGCCATATGGCTTGACAATCATGGTGCCACGCACCGGCCCATAGTCGGCCAGGTCGGTCTTTAGCACAAGGCTGTTATACCATTCATTAAAATCCTCGCTGCGCGAGACTAATCCATCTTTTTCTGACATCAATTTTACTCCGGCTGCTTTGTGAATCGAACAAATCAGGAATTTTCTTTACTGTGGTATCGGAGTATAGCAGTCAACTATAGGCGCGTCAAAGCAGGTAAATAGGGGCTTTTCGCGCCTTTTTTGCTAAAATCAGACGAAAGTTTGCACCTTTGCCCACTTTGCTCTAAGATGGTGCGCTGTTTACGGAAGCAACCAGTATAAAATTACATTTTGTAAAAGGAAGGATAACAATGGCTTATAGTTTTACGAACTCCAAAGATCGGACCTATTTTTTGCACAAGCGCGACACCACGTTGAAGAACGGCCGTACACAAACCATCTACTTCTTCGCCAAAGAGATAAAAGATGGGGCGATTGATGCCGTGCCGGCTGGCTATCAGGTTGCCGAAAGCAAAAACGGCCTGCCCGTTTTGAAGAAAGCGGCGTAAGTTAGCAAACATTGAAGCCCAAGCCCCGGCCCTGCTCTGCATGGCTGGGGCTTTTTAATTGGGGTGGCGCAGTGGCGGCGGCGCTGTTCGCTCTCTCGCCACCGCGCCACTTCCCTTCGCTTATGCCCTCCTTCATAGCTACGCCACCTAATCACCCGTTTCCGCTGCAAAACCTGCCCTACGGCGTTTTTAGCCCAGCCAGCGGTGGGCCGCGCCGCGTAGGCGTAGCTATTGGTGATTATGTGCTGGACCTGGCCCTTTTGGAAGAGGTTGGTCTGTTATCGGCGTTGGGCCAGGCAGAACAGCCGATTTTCGCCCAGCCTACCCTAAACGCCTTCATGGCTCTGGGCTACGAGGCCTGGCAACGTGTGCGTGGAGCTGTTCAGCATTTGCTCCATGCCAGCACCCCCACCCTGCGAGATAATGCCGCCCTGCGCCAGCGTGCCCTGCTTAAACAGTCAGAAGTGACGCTCCATTTGCCGGCCATAATCGGCGACTACACCGACTTTTACTCGTCACGGGAACATGCTACCAATGTAGGTGCTATGTTCCGTGACCCGGATAACGCCTTACTGCCAAACTGGCTGCATGTGCCGATTGGCTATCACGGCCGTTCCAGCTCCATTGTGTTAGACGGAACGCCAATAAAACGGCCGTGGGGCCAATTTCTGCCTTCTGATGCCGATACGCCTCGCTTTGGCCCCAGCCAGGAGCTAGATTTTGAGCTGGAATTGGGTTTTTTCGTAGGGCCTGGCAACCCGTTGGGCCAACCTATTGCTGTTGATGATGCCCACCGTCACATTTTTGGCTTTGTGCTGGTCAATGATTGGAGCGCCCGCGACATTCAACGCTGGGAGTACCGGCCGTTAGGTCCCTTCTTAGGCAAAAATTTCGCTACTTCCATCTCACCCTGGGTCGTGCCCCTGGCCGCGCTAGAGCCGTTCCGCTGCCCCGGTCCGATTCAGTCGCCAACGCCGCTGCCCTATTTGCAGGCGAATGGGGATTGGGCTTTCGACATCCATCTGGAGGCGCGGCTGCAAAGCGAGAGGATGGGCGAGCCGGTAACGCTTGTCCGCACCAATTTTCGCCACTTGTATTGGCGTGTGTGCCAGCAGTTGGCCCATCACAGCAGCGGGGGCTGCAATATGCGCCCCGGCGATCTACTGGCGTCGGGCACAATTAGTGGGCCTACACCCGATTCGTTCGGCTCGTTGCTAGAGTTGACCTGGGGGGGGAAACGGCCGTTGTCCCTACCCACCGGCGAAACCCGCACTTACCTGGCCGATGGCGACCGGTTGACCCTGACCGGCTGGGCGCAGGGTGATGGCTACCGGGTGGGATTGGGTACAGTAACAGGGAAAGTGATAGGAACGGTCTGACGCACATTCGAGCTGCTTAAACCTACAAGCCCGATAAGCCTAAATTGGACTAAACCGCCCTTTCTATGTGAGCTACGGGTATCAAAATGGCCAATTCGTCTGGAATATCAAACAAAGCCAACGATCAATTAGCTACGGTTTGCATCACCGATTCTGCTCGCATCCTGAATCCTGGCAGGCCATTGGTTTGGGGCTAGTGCGACCTGATAGTTTGCAACGGCCTAGCCACAAACGGCCGTTTTCAGCCATCACCTCAAACAACTGCTCACTCGAGTTTCACTCGTTCTTGAATATCTTGCAGTGTTTCTTTTATAAACGTCGCCGCCACTTCGCCAAGATGGATCGTGGACGATTCATACCGTGTATACTTCTGGATGGTACGTTCAGCCGAAAGCCAGTTAAATGACCCCTCAACAAATACATCATGATCAATAGCCTTTAGTTTTCCCTAACCCAAATGTAATTTGGGGATGAAAAAACAGGCGTTTTGAGAGAAGATTAGTCTATGAACAAAAATCAAAATCTCAAAACACCTGCACCAATCAATTATCAAGTA
>SLGK01000204.1 GCA_007123775.1 Anaerolineae bacterium
ACCGAACGCTACCGCACCCTGGCCGAGGTGTTCATGGCCGACAATGAAGGTATCACCGTCCACGTCGAGAGCATGAACCGGCTCACCGGCAACGACCCCAACCCCGCCCGTGCTCTGGCCCAGTCGGCCGACATCTTCCCCTCCGGCACCGCCTTTGCCGGCGACTGGCAATCCCTGACGCTGGACCTGACGCCTTATACCCAACTGACTTCGTTTGATACGGCCGATTTTCCGCCGGCTGCCCTGACAGAAGCCGACGGCACCATTCGCCACCTGCCGCATACACTCCAGGCGACCATTCTGGTATACAACAAGCGGCTCTTTGACGCAGCCGGTATAGCTTACCCGCAGCCTGGCTGGTCGTGGGAGACGTTTTTAACAACGGCCGTAGCTCTCACCATCCACGAAGGAGAAGAAACGGTGCAGTACGGCCTGGCCGACAATTTTAGCCTTTATCCCTTCATCGGTTTGAGTCTGGATGGCCCACTGGTAGATTATCAAACCGATCCGCCCCGACCGCGGCTGACAGCGCCGGACGTGATAACGGCCACAACCGATTACCTGGCGCTGCATACTGTTAATGGCGTTGCACCTCCATTGGCCAATGGACAAAATCTGCTGGCCGAAACTCAATCGCTTATCAATAGTGAACGGGCAGCCATGTGGCCTTCTCTATATAGCACTATCGGGCAGTACGACCAGCTTGATATTGGTTTTGTGCCCTTTCCCCAACGAGGGGAACGGCCTTCTACCCACCTTTTTAGCGACGGTTTTGCCATTAGCGCAGCCACCGCGCAGCCAGATATTGCCTGGCAGTTGGTCGAGTTTCTCTCACGGCAGCAGCCACACACAGGCGGCATTCCGGCGCGGGCTTCGGTGCGGCAAGCTACCGGCTATTGGTCTGGCATAGATGAGGCCGAACAGCAGCTAATAGAAACAGCCCTGACTGACAGCTATCGCTTACCCTACTTACAGGCGCAGCAGGCATTGGGCAGGGCCGTACAGGCCGCTGTCGAGGGCCAATCATTGCTTGCCGCGTTAGCCACCGAAGAACAGGCATTGGCCCTGGCTCTGGGTTATCCAACCGAAGCCCTGGAACCAGCCACAACTGCACCTCTGCCAGAAAGGGAAACAGAGAGTGTGCAGATCATTTTTCTGTCTTCCGGCACGGCCGTTGGGTTACAACAGATACGGGCATTAGCCCGTGAATTTGAGTCATTGCATCCCGACATACGCATCGAACTCCCTGTGCGCGATTACACGACGCGCAACCGCACCATAGATGGCTTGACGGCCGACTGCTTTCAAAGTGGACCTATCTGGTATCCTGAAGAGTTGAACCAGGTATTAAATCTCCAGCCGCTGGTGGAGCTAGATCAATCGCTTGGCATAGACGACTTTTACCAATTGACCCTGGACGACTTCACCGTTGGCGGCGATCTCTACGCTCTGCCGGCGGCAGTGACCGTACCTATTGTTGGTTATAACAAAGCGTTATTTGACGCTGCTGGCTTGCCTTACCCGGCAATGGATTGGACGCCGGCCGACTTTTTAGAAACGGCCGTGATCCTTTCTGCCATTGAGGGGCAGTATGGTTTTATTCCTTCGATACAAGAATACATAGAGATTTTCTATTTTGTTGATGCCTTTGGCCTGCAATTGATAGATGATTCAACGGAACCGCCAACGCCAAATTTTACCGATCCGGCAGTCGTTGATTTTGTTCGCTGGTATACAGATTTCAGTGAGGTCCATCAGGCAAAACCCATCTTTCACCTGGATTTCTGGCAATCACCCAATATGGACATCAGCCAGCTAATGAGCCAGCGTTCGCCACTGCTGGCCGGTGGGCGTGGTGGCATGTGGATTACCGATGGCACTGAACGGGACATGGGTATCGAACAACCCACCCTTTCTTTACCCCACCGGGGCTATGTTGCCTTTCCGCGCACGCCGAACGGCCGTTTGCCCCTGTTATCATCATCGGGCTATTATATCTCGGCGAACACCCCCCACCGAGATGCCTGTTGGACCTGGATTTCTTTTCTGACCCGTCACGATAGCGGCAGCGGCGTTCCCGCGCGTCAGGATGTGGCCCGTGCCGAAGCCTATCAAAGCCGCATTGGTTCAGAGGTGGCGGCCGTGCAGTTGGCTCTCCTGGATGAGACTTCGTCCCAGGCAACCGGCAGCCACTTCCGCCCGCAATGGGCCGACGCCTACGCCTGGCTCACGCATGGAATTGCTAGAGTTATTGAAACCAACATCACGCCGGCAGAAGCGATGCTAGAGATACAGGCCGCTTTTGACCAATATTGGCGTTGTGTTGCTGATAACAATCTGCTTGAAGAGTACCTTTTAGAACGTATGGTATGTGTCCAGCAAGATAGCTGAGTTTTTGTTGGCGTTCTATTCATGTTTTTCTGACAGTAATTGTTGCCAGGGGACGGCCGTTTTCCTTCCCCCAATTTCCCTAACTTTTCGGCCGTCGCGCGTCTAATATATAAGGGCAGGAAGAAGGTAGAAGTAAGAAGGAAGAAGGCCGGCCAATCTATGCCCTGCCGGTTCTGTGGTAAAATGGACGGTAGGATTTGTAAAGAATGGTTATGATTTTGAGGAAACGACTAATGACTGAAACAATCACGCTTCAACTACCTGAACCCGTCGCCCGCAGCGCCCGTGAGGTTGCCAACCACACCCATCAAAGTATGGAAGAAGTGTTAATCACCTGGCTAGGGCAGGCTGCGGCTGATATACCGGTAGCATCACTCACCGACCACCAGGTTCTAGCCCTTTGTGATATGGAGATGGAACCTGAACAACAGGTAGAACTCTCCCAACTACTGGCCCAGAATCGTGAAGGCGCGATGAGCCAAGAAGAACGAGAACGTCTCAATGATTTGATGCAGCTTTACCGCCGCGGCCTAATCCGCAAAGCGGAAGCCTGGCAAGAGGCTGTCTCTCGTGGCTTAAGGCCCCCACCGCATAATTGATATGAGCCGCGTTTATATTCCGATTGAAATGAAGCAGCGAGTACGGCTGGCAGCTCGCAATCGCTGCGGTTATTGTTTAAGTCCCCAACATCTAGTCATGGCCCGCCTGGAATTGGAACACATCATTCCCCTGGTAAAAGGCGGCAGCAATGAAGAAGAAAACCTCTGGTTGGCCTGTCCGCTCTGCAACCGATACAAAGGGGACAAAACGCAAGCAATTGATCCCCATAGCGGCGAAGAGGTTCCCCTCTATAATCCACGAACGCAAAATTGGTTTGACCATTTCCGGTGGAGTGAAGAGGGCCTTTACATTATCGGCTTAACGGCTATAGGTCGGGCAACAGTGGCCGCCTTGCACCTGAGCAGCGATCCTGACGTTTTAACTGTACGTAGCTACTGGGTTGCAGCCGGATGGCATCCACCGACAACTTAAGAGATAGCCATTGCCCGCGCCCTTCATGCGCCAGGCTGCCTTGCACATCCTGGATGAACCCACAGCCGCTTTAGACACCCAGGCAGAGCATGAGATTTTTGAGCAGTTTGTGGACTTGACGGCCGGCTGCACCAGCCTGCTGATTGGCGTTCGCGGCGAACGCCCACCGTTTCAGCACGGTTAGCATGGCCGACCTGGTAGCGGTCATAGAAAACGGCCGTATCACAGAGTACGGCTCACACGCGCACTTGATGGCCGTCGGGGGCAGTTACGCCCGCCTCTACCGGCTGCAAGCCAACAGGTACAACGGCCAAAATCCAGCCCAATCTGAGCGTCTGGACCAATTTCCCTAACTTTACGGCCGTTGTGCGTCTAATATATAAGGGCAGGAAAAAGGAAGAAGGCAGAAGGAAGAAGGAAGAAGGCCGGGCCAGCCTATGCCCTGCCGGTTCTGTGGTAAAATGGATGGTAGGATTTGTGAAGAATAGTTATGATTTTGGGGAAATAGAGTAAATTTATAGGACACGGATTTGTATAATGGGACGCAGATTGGCAGGATGAACGCAGATTTTTTCTTTTTTTATCTGCGCCATCTGCGTTTATCTGCGTCCTAATCACCGGTTTGAGGCGAAGCTTCGTTAGGCACTGAGTACCAAAAATGCACACCCTCTACACCCTCCTCTCCCTCTTGCCCGTGGCCGCGCGGCGGTTGTGGAACCACCGGCTGCTGATGGGCTGCCTGCTGGCCGGGCTGCTGGCGGCCGTCAGCCTGCTGGCCAGCATCCCCCTCTACGCCGACGCCGTGCAGAACCGGCTGCTACAAGGGGAGTTGACCGAAGCCGGCACCCATCGCCCCCCCTTCGCCTTTCTCTGGCGCTACGTGGGGGCCTGGCACGGCGACGTCAGTTGGGCCCAATACGGACCGGTCAACACCTACCTGACGGAGCAGGCCCCCGGCGTCATTGACCTGCCACTGGACGAGCAGTTGGGCGGTGGCCAAACCATCCGCCACGTCAGCACCGCCCGGCTGCGCCTCTTTCCCGAAGGGGATGGCCCCTTTAGCCAGCGAGAGCCGCTCATCTGGACCAGTATCGGCTTTATCAGCGGCCTGGCGGAGCAGATTGAACTGGTCGAGGGCAGTTACCCCACAGCCGCACCTGCCGGCCAGCCGGTGGAGGTCCTCATCAGCCGCCCCCTGGCCGATTTGCTGGGACTGCAAGTGGGCGAGGGCTACATTCTTTTCGGCGGCGGCAACCTCAGCCTGCCCCTGCGTATCGCCGGCGTCTGGCAGCCGCGCGATCCGGCCGACCCGTTCTGGTTCTACCAGCCGGGCGCCTTTGACGAGATGCTACTGACCAGCGAGGAGGCTTTTGCCGGGCAGGTGGCCGCGACGCTGCCTACGCCGGTGGGCACGGCCGTCTGGTACCAAATCTACGACGGCGGTCGCATCCGGCCGGCGACGGTCAACGCCCTGCTGGAGCGGGTGGCCGTGGCCGAGGCGCGGGTGACGGCGCTGCTGAACAATGCCACCCTGGGCGCTTCCCCGGTGACGGCGCTGCAAGGCTACGGCCGTACCAACCTCCTGCTTACCCTCACCCTGACCATCTTCAGCCTGCCGGTGGTGGGTCTCATCCTCTACTTTATTGCCCTGGTGGCCGGCATGGTGGTGGCCCGCAGCCAGAGCGAGATCGCCATCCTGCGCAGCCGAGGGGCCACTCGCGGCCAGATTGTGGTCATCTACCTGCTGGAAGGTACGCTGGTGGGCGGCCTGGGGCTGGCCGGCGGCCTCTGGCTGGGGGCGCGGCTGGCCGAATTGATGGGGCGCACCCGCACCTTCCTCGACCCGGCCCTGCTCGGCGGCGATGGCGTCGGTTGGGAGCTGGTCCCGGTTTTGTCAGGAACGGCCGTGGCTTATGCCCTGATCGGCGTTGGCCTGGCGCTGCTGGCGTTGCTGGTACCGGCGTTGCTGGCGGCCGGCCACACCATCGTCACCATGCGCTGGCAGCAGGCGCGGGCCTTACTGGCCCCCGTCTGGCAGCGCTACTACCTCGACGTGGGGCTGCTCATCCCCCCCTTTTACGGCTGGTACCAACTGGAGCAGCAGGGCAGCATCGGCCTGCTGGGCGGGGGCAACGACCCCTTTGCCAACCCGCTGCTCTTCCTGGTGCCGATTCTTTTCTGCTTCTCCCTGGCGCTGGTGGCCATTCGCTTCTTCCCCCTGTTGATGGGCGGCCTGGCCTGGCTGGTCTCCTGGCTGCCGGGCGTCACCCTGCTGCTGATGCTGCGCCAGTTGGCCCGCTCCTCGGCCCAATATACCGGCCCCCTGCTGCTGCTCAGCCTGACGCTCAGCCTGGCCAGCTTTACCGCCTCCATGGCCGTCACCTTTGACGACCATCTGCACGACCAGGTCTATTACCAGGTGGGGGCCGACCTGAACCTGGCCGAACTGGGCGAGAATTTGGAGGATGACGGGCAGCCGGGGCAGCCAGGGGCAGCGGCGGTCGGCCGGGATGAACCGCGCTGGCTCTTTTTGCCCGTCAGCGACCATCTGCTCATTCCCGGCGTGCAAGCCGCGGCCCGCGTAGGCGAATACAGCGCCACTTCCAGCATTGGCGGCCGGCAGCAGTCGGGGCGCATCCTGGGCATTGACCGGGCCGATTTTGTCCGGGTAGCCTTTTACCGGCCCGATTTTGCCGCCAACGAGTCGCTGGGCGGCCTGATGAACCGGCTGGCAATGCAGCGGGACCACATTCTGGTCAGCCGGGAGTTTATGAGCCGCAACAGTTTGCAGGTGGGCGACCCGCTGCGACTGACCATCGGCGCGGCCGGCGAGTTTGCTGACGTACCGTTTACCATCGCCGGCCCGCTGGACCTCTTCCCCACCCAATACCCGCAGGATGGCCCGTTTTTTGTAGCCAACCTGGACCATATCCACGAGGGGCTGGGCGGCGCTTTTCCTTATAATGTCTGGCTGCACACCGACCCCGACGTGCCGGCGGCCTCCATCGTCAGCGGGGCGCGGGAGTTGGGTTTTACCGTCGTCACCCACCGCGATGCCCGCGATACAATTCTGCGAGAGCAGACGCGCCCGGAGCGGCAGGGCTTGTTTGGCCTGCTGTCGGTTGGTTTTCTGGCCGCGGCCGTCTTGACGGTGTTGGGCTTTCTGGTCTATGCCGTCGTTTCCTTCCGCCGCCGTTTTATCCAGTTGGGCATGTTACGCGCCGTCGGTCTGTCGGTGGGGCAGATGGCCGCTTACCTGGCCGGGGAGCAGGCGGTCCTGATCCTGGCCGGGATTGGTCTGGGCACGGGGCTGGGGGTCTGGGCCAGCCGTCTCTTTATCCCCTTCTTGCAGGTGGGCAGCGGCCGTTCGGCGCTCATCCCCCCCTTCGTGGTCCAGATCGCCTGGGAGCAGTTGGGCACGATCTACGCCCTGTTTGGGGTGATGTTTGTGGTGGCGGTCGCTATTTTGATCCTGCTGCTGGTGCGTATGCGCGTCTTCGAAGCCATCAAACTCGGCGAAGCAGTATGATCAATGGGACGCAGATTTACAGGATGAACGCAGATTTTTCTTTTTTATCTGCGTCATCTGCGTTAATCTGCGTCCTGTCTAAAGGAAACAAAAATGGAGTTTCAGCATAAGGAATTGACCAAAGGCATTATTGGCGCGTTTTATGATGTTTATAATGCGTTGGGCTATGGGTTTTTGGAGAAGGTGTATGAGAATGCCCTGGCAATTGAACTGCGTCATCGTGGGTTTCAGGTGGAGCAGCAACATTCAATCCAGGTTCTATACCGGGGTGAGGTGGTGGGTGATTATTTTGCTGACCTGGTTGTCAATGACCTGGTTATCCTGGAGTTGAAAGCAACGAAAGACCTGGCGGACAGGCATGAGGCGCAGTTGCTCAATTATCTGAAGGCTACCCGCTTTGAGGTGGGGTTGCTCCTTAACTTCGGCCCCACTCCGACACATACCCGTAAAGCGTACCAAAACAACCGCAAGCCCAATTTGAAAAAATAGGACGCTGGATCAATAGGACGCAGATTTAGTCTTTCTTTCGCAAGAAAGAAACGATTAACGCAGATTTTTGCTGTTCTGCGTTCACCTAATAAGGAGTTCAGTATGAAGCAAAAATTTACCAAAAAGAAAATAAAAAATCTGCGTCATCTGCGTTCATCTGCGTCCCATTATCTTCTGCTTTTATTCTTGCTATTAGCAGCGTGCAATGCTGGGGGTGATACGGCCGATCTGACCACGCCCACCCCCATTCCCACGCCGGTTGTGCCGGAACGGCCGACTTACGTGGTGGAACGAGGCACGATTGTCAATACGCTGGAATTCACCGGCCGTATCTCGCCGGTGCTGGAACAGGACCTCTTCTTTCGCAGTGATGGTTTTGTAGACCAGATTTTTGTGCAGCGGGGCGACCGGGTGCAGGCCGGCGACGTTCTGGCCCAGTTAGAGATTGGCAACCTGGAAAACCAACAGGCCCAGGCCCAGGTCGCCTTAGAAACGGCCGAAATCCGGCTGGCTAAAGCGGAACAAGACCGGCAAGATGCCCTGGTCGAGGCCCAACTCAACTTGGAGCGCATCCAATTACAGGTGCAGCGGGGACAAACGGCCGCCGGCAGCGCTGCCCTGGTCTCGGCCCAGATTGAACTGGAGAACGCCCACCAGCGGCTGGCCGATGCTGAGTATGAACTGCAAAAGTCCCGCGACCGGGAGTGGGAACCAGAGGATTTGCGCCAGCAGTATGAGCGAGGTGTGGCCCAGGCCGAAAATGCGCTGGCCGTGGCCCAGGCCCGCTACAACGACGCCCTGGCCGCCAGTCGGGGCGGTTCGTTAGAGCGGCAGATTTTGGAGAAAGATTTGGAACTGGCCGAGCTGCGCGTGGAACAACTAGAGCGGGGCGTGGACCCGCTGCTGGCTCTGGACGTGGATCGCGCCCAACTGGATGTGGACCGCATCACGCGCCAGATTGCCGACGCCCAACTGGTGGCCCCCTTTGACGGTGAGGTGCTGTCCATTGGCGTGCGGGCCGGCAGCCGGGCCGAAGCCTTTCGTACCGTCATCGTCCTGGCCGAGCCGGAGGAATTGGAAATAACGGCCGAATTGGGCCGCGAAGCCCTGAACGAGTTGAGCGTAGGCCAGGAAGCCACCATCAGTCTGCGTAACCGGCCGGGCCAGACCTACAGCGGCACCATCCGCCAACTGCCCCTTTCCCTCACCGGGGTGGCCGCCGGTGTGCAGGAGAGCGACACCCGCACCCGCATCACGCTGGACGGCGACATTGACCTGGCCCTGGGCGAACTGGCCACCGTCGTCATCACCCTGGAGGAGAGAGAGGACGTACTCTGGCTGCCGCCATCGGCCTTACGCAGTTTTCAGGCCCGCAACTTTGTGGTCATTCAAGACGGTGAGAGCCAGCGCCGCGTGGACATCCGCCTGGGCATCCAGACCCCCAGCCGTGTGGAAATTCTGGAAGGGGTTGAAGAAGGGCAAGTGGTGATAGGGGAATAGGACGCAGATTTGCAGGATACACGCAGATTTTTCTTTTTATCTGCGTCATCGGCGTTCATCTGCGTCCCATCAAATTATGGAACCGTTTATCGTTTGTGATAATTTAGTCAAGATATACAAAGTCGCCGGGCTGGAGGTGGTGGCCTTGCAAGGGCTGGACCTGACCGTGGCCGAAGGGGAGCTGATGGGCATTGTCG
>SLGK01000203.1 GCA_007123775.1 Anaerolineae bacterium
AACCTATTCGGTCTGCAAATGAAAGTGAAGGCGATGATGGAAGTCAGCGGCGGCGGCAAAACGCGGTACGCGGCCCCCGACTATTCCAAGTTTAAGCGAGATTAGGTCGCAAAAAACCGAGTTTTTGACAAAAACTCGGTTTTTAGATCGTGCGGCTTCACGCATCACGGCTTAAAGGAGTCATTATGTCAATAATTACCGTTGCCCAGGGCGGCGTAAACAGTCCGGCCGGATTTGTGGCCGGCGTGGCCGCCGCCGCGATTAAAAAGCCAGGCCGGCCGGATATGGCGCTGGTTGTCAGTAAACGGCCGTCTACCGCTGCGGCCGTTTTTACCCGAAATCAGGTGGTGGCCGCGCCCGTCATTGTAGACCGTGAGACGATGGCCCAAAACGCCCATCACATCCGGGCGGTAGTAGCCAATGCGGGCAATGCCAACGCCTGCACCGGCGAACAGGGCCTGGCCAACGCCCGTGAGATGCAGCGCCTGACGGCCAAATCCCTCAACTGCAAACCAGCCCAAATCCTGGTCCTCTCCACCGGCGTTATTGGTGTGCAGTTGCCAATGGACCGGCTGGCGCAGGGCATCCGGCAGGCGGCGCAAGGGCTAGACGCCGCCAACGGTCTGGCGGCAGCAGAAGCGATCATGACGACCGACACGCACTCCAAGCAAACGGCCGTTACCGTTCAGCTATCCGGCGGCGTGGTGACGATTGGCGGCATGGCTAAAGGGTCGGGCATGATCCACCCCAACATGGCGACCATGCTGGCGGTGCTGACAACCGATGCGGCGATTGAAGCGGAACAGTTGCAGGGGGTGTTGGCAACGGCCGTTGACCGCAGCTTCAACCGCATCTCCGTCGATGGCGACACCAGCACCAACGACACAGTCCTGCTGCTGGCCAATGGCCTGAGTGGCGTGGCACTGGCAGACGAAACAGATGTCGCCCTGTTTGAGCAAGCCCTCGCCCAGGTCTGCCTCAACCTGGCCCACCAGATTGTGCGCGACGGCGAAGGGGCCACCAAATTTGT
Source organism: Anaerolineae bacterium (assembly GCA_007123775.1). Taxonomy (GTDB): domain Bacteria; phylum Chloroflexota; class Anaerolineae; order Promineifilales; family Promineifilaceae; genus SLGK01. The sequence goes on from SLGK01000203.1 coordinate 1,031, forward strand.
CACCCTGCACGTCGGCGGCGCGGCCAGCAACGACGACGCCCACCGCATCGCCGAGACGATAGCCACCTCGCCCCTGGTCAAGACCGCCTTTGCCGGTAGTGACGCCAACTGGGGCCGCATTTTGGCCGCGGCCGGCCGGGCCGGGGTGGTCTTTGACCAGAATCAGGTTTCTCTGGATATCGAAGGGGAGAACAGGCTGCAACTGGTAGCTAACGGCACGCCGACCAACTATGCCGAGGCGGATGCGGCCACCATCTTTGCCCAGGCTGAATTTGCCATCCATCTGGACCTGAACAGTGGCCCCGGTCAGGCCACCGTGTGGACCACCGACCTCAGCCACGATTATGTGAGCATCAACGCCGACTACCGCACGTAGAATTGGCTCTTCTGGATTTCATAGCGTAGGGGCAGACCCGCGTGTCTGCCCTCTCCGCCCGCGTGTCTGCGTGTCTGCCCTCTCCGCCCGCGTGTCTGCGTGTCTGCCCTCTCTGGGCGAACACATGGGTTCGCCCCTACTCATTCCCAACTGCCTAATCACCATTTGCCGGGCAGGTCACATTCTGGATCGGATGCCAGGTATCGGCATCGACAAAACTGGCATCATCAGGCCAGACAGCCATCTCACCCGTGTACAACACCTGGACCATCAACCCAAAAACGTCCGCCAACGCGCCCATTTCGACTGCGGCATGAATGGCTACCTCAACCACCCACTGGTCACCGGCCGTTTCGCCCACGGCCGCTTCCCAATTATTACTCGTGTACCCCGGATTCCAGTTTTGGCCATCTGAATTGCTGCCGATACCGGCTGAAATATTCGTCGAACCATCCCGCCCAATCTGGAAGGCCCGGTCAGAGGTGTCCGGGTCGCCGCCATTGTTGGTCGTATCAAAGTAAAGGCGCAATGAATCAGAGGGGTCACTGGTCGGGTCGTTGATTAAAAACGCCAGGTAAAGATGGGTCGCATCGCGCACAAAGTAAACCTGCACCTGACGCGAGCCGTTGTCCTCCGGCTGGAACTGAGCCACCATACTGCCCCACTGCAAAATATCAAACACACCGTCAATAGTCGGCGGTGTAGCGACGCAGCCAATCTCCAGCGGCGGCAGCGGCGTGCTGGTCGGCGTAGGTGTAATGGTGGGCGTGCTGCTGGCCGTGGGCGTCACGGTGGGCGTACCGGTCGCCGTTGGCGTGGGGGAAGGGCTGGGTGTTGACGTAACCGATGGTGACGGTGACGGTGTAAAAGTCGGCGTCGGCGTTCCCGTTTCCGTCGGCGTCGGGGTGATGCTGGGTGTTACAATTGGTGTGTCGGTAGCCGTTGGCCCCGGCGTAAAGGTCGGCGTGGGGGACGCCGTAACATGCCGCAGCAAAGGATTCAGACCCTGAGCCACAGCCACACCATCCAGGATACCGTCACCAGACGTATCAGGATTAGTAGGATCGGTGCCATAGACGAAAATCTCGTCACCATCAGGCAACAAATCACCATCCGTATCCCATTTGAGCGGGTCGGTGCCGTAGATGAACACCTCTTCCCAATCGGAAATGCCATCCCCATCGGTATCAGGGTTGTTGGGATCGGTTCCTAAAATAGACTCCTGGTAATCACTGAGGCCATCGCCGTCGCTGTCAACTTCCCAGGGTGGAAGCCCGGTCACGGGCGTGGGATCAGGTGTCAAGGCCAATTCTGCCAGGCGGGTAGCCTCAAACGCAACGGCCGTTTGGGTGGCCGGTGTATCAACGGTGACTGTTGTACCAAAGAAGAAGCGATCAAAGCCAATGAGCAAGGCTACCAGCAGCACAATACAGGAAAAGGTAATAACAAACAGGCCAACGTATGAGGCCCAGGCGGGCAGAAGCGTGGCCCCTTTGGCCTCGCCCGACAGTAGCTGCCGACCACCTGCGCTAGACGCTACTTCCACGTCGAACAAATAAAGCTCGCGGCTGCCAAATACTTTCTGCTGGCGCGGCTCTAGCTCTAGTTCTACCTGCGCTTCCTGGTCGGGGTATAGGCGAATGCGGCCTCGTTCACCGCGAAAGCGAATTCGATTTTGCCGGTCACGGGCAACCAGGCTGAAATCAGCGGCCACGTTGCCCGTATTGCCTATGAACACGGTGGCGACGCCAGGCACACGCAGTTGATCGCCGCCCAATCTGGCCTCGAAAGCCATAAAGGGTTTGATTTGTAACGAAGCGCTCGCCCCAACTTGTAGTTCATCGTGCCGTTGGGCAGTAAGCGTCAGTCGAAAACGCTGCCGACCAGTCGGTGTACTCGACTGGCGCGGCGGGCGGACGGTCACATCAATGGCAACCGTTTCACCAGCGGGGACGCTGACAAACTCCGGAGGAGATGTAACCCAATGGGCGGGCAACCCCTGGACACGCAGGCTAACGCGGTCATTGATAGAGGTGCGATTAACCACTTCGGCCGTTATGGTAATCGACTGGCCTGGCTCAACTTCAAATGAGTCCGTAGCCAGGAAAAGGCCCAAAGGCAGGGATGAAGTGGTGGGCGTTGGCCTGGAAGTTGGCGTACTCAACGGCCGTTCCGTAGACGTCGGGGATGGCAAGTGGGAGAGTATCGCTTCCGGCGTAGCCAACTCTGGCCCCACCAGTGTCATTTTGTAAGGGCCTATCCGTACCTCAGAACCGGGCACGATGGCTGCTGCCTCATGCGGATTCAACAGACGATCATCCAGCCAGGTGCCGTTCAGGCCACCCAGATCAACCAGTTCCCAACCGAGCGGGGTTGCTTTCAAATGTGCATGATAACGTGATACGCCCTCGTCCGGCAGCACCACGTGGTTGTCTGGCTGCCGGCCAAGCGTGACCACGGCCCGCGATAGGGGAATGATGGTGTCAGGATAGTCAGGGGTTTGAATGTGTAGTTCGAAGCCTGCGGGGGGTTGGCTAACCTGCTCCAAGATGCTGCTTTCATGCCGGCTCATGATCTGCGTGGCCTGTTCATCGAGCTGGGCCGTGGCCGCCATGGCTGCCCGCAGCAGCCTGGCCAGTTCCGCACCGTTGGCAAAACGGTCTTCCGGCTTTTTAGCCAGGATTTTTAGCAAAAGGCCATCAACAAATGGAGGCAATTCGGGGCGCAATTTGCGCGGCAAGGTTGGCAGGTCGCCACGACTGTGGCTGGCCAGCGCTTCGGACAGGGATTGGTAAGTGAACGGGAGCCGGTTTGTGACCAGTTCATACAGCACCACACCAAGCGCGTATATGTCGGAACGGCCGTCTAGCTTTTGGCCCACGCACTGTTCAGGCGACATATAGACCGGCGTGCCCAATGTCGTGCCGCTTTGGGTCATGGTGCTGCCCTCTTGCAGCTTAACCAGTCCAAAATCGGTTAGCAGGGCACGAAACGGCTGTTCATTGGTTTTGTCTGCTTCGGGCAGTCGTTTAAGGATGATATTGCCTGGCTTGACGTCCCGATGAATGATGCCCCGCCGATGGGCGTAATGAAGGGCCTCAGCGATTTGCGCGGCAATCTGCAAGCTTTGGTTCAGGGGCAAATATTTGCCCATTTTCTGCAAGCGCTGCAAATGCTCACGCAAACTACCCCCATCCACATACTCCATAGCGATGAAGAGGCCCGCTTCTGATTCACCAAAGTCGTAAATCTGGACAATAGAGGGGTGGCTTAACTGGGCCGTGGTACGCGCTTCTTGTTCCAGTCGGGCACGAAACTCTTCGCGGCGGGCAAAGTGGGCGTGCATGAATTTGATCGATATCTGACGGCCCAAATTTTGGTCATAGGCACGATACACTGTGCCCATGCCACCATCCCCTAGCAGGGCTTCCAGACGATAGCGATTATTGATGACTTGACCCACCTGAGTTGTCATGACTGCCTCCTGTGCCAGTTATCGGTTATCTACTTCGGTCGTTTGACGACGGTCTACCGACGGCCGTTCATCAATTATCGCTCCCAACATTTCCAGAAATCGAGCTACTTCGTCGGAGCCAACCCAATAATGGGTAACGGCACGAAAGCTTTGCGGGCCAATTTTGTCAAGCCAGATGTTGGCTTGCTGGCGAAGCGCCGTGGCCACTTCGTCAGCCATTATTCCCAACTCTTCGCTAAGACTAAAGAATACCATATTTGTCCTGACGGCGGCAGGGTTAACCCGGATGCCGGGTATCTGCTGCAAACCCTGAGCCAGTTGTTGGGCGTGACGGTGATCATCGGCCAGACGCTCGACCATTTGGGTCAGCGCCACAATGCCGGCCGCGGCCAACACGCCTGCCTGTCGCATACCGCCGCCAATCAGCTTGCGGGTACGTCTGGCCCGCGCGATAAACTCGGCCGTACCACACAGCACCGAACCAACCGGAGCTGAGAGTCCTTTGCTAAGACAAAAGGTGACAGAATCAACGTGTTTGGTCAGTTCGCTGGCGGGCAGGGATTGGGCTACAGCGGCATTAAACAGGCGGGCACCATCCAGATGGATAAGCAGTTGGTGACGGTCAGCAATGGCGCGCATGGTGGCAAAATAGTCAGGTGATAGCGGGTAGCCTTGTTTTGCGCCATAGCTGTTTTCTAACAGCAACAGGCGCGTGTGTGGAAAATGGGGATCATCGGGCCGAACGGCCGTTTCTACCTGCCCGGCATCCAGGCGACCGCAATCATCCGTAGGCAGCGGTCTTGGCGTAATTCCACCCAAAACCGCCATACCGCCCGCCTCGTAACAATAGGTGTGGGCATCTTCGCCAACAATGGCCTCATCTCCCCGGTTGGCGTGGGTCAAAATGGCCGTTAAATTGCCCATTGTGCCACTGACTACAAAGAGACCGGCTTCTTGGCCAACCATTGACGCAGCCAGCGTTTCCAATTGGTTGACGGTAGGGTCCTCGCCATACACATCGTCCCCTACCAGCGCGACGGCCATTGCTTCGCGCATTGCCGGCGTAGGCCAGGTTATCGTGTCCGAGCGAAAGTCGATTTTGTCCATGCTTGAAGTTTACGTAATATCAGGCAGATTGCAAGGTGATCGGCCCGTCAACCGCCGATTACCGGGGCAACGGCCGTCCCGGATAGCGAAAAAGATCGGTTGGCGCCGTCGGGGGCACGAGCAGGTTAAGGGCACGCGGTTTCAATTCACAGGTGAAAGGGGTATGGCCTGCTTTTTCGCCGTCTGTCTGGCAGGGCATGGCCGGCCTGGTACGAACGGTGATGTAACGGCCGTTTGCCAGCGTTACCTCAGGCGAGATATGGTGTTGACCCTGCCAGGCCTGATAGGCGTGTTGCAAGGCGTCTTGCGTATTACTTCCACGAAACAGCCAGACTTCAAACAAGCCATCATCCAGGCGGGCACGCGGGCTTAAGACCACACGACCACCGGCATAGCGGCGGCAGTTGCTCAGCAGCACCAGCACAAACTCATCCTGGTAAGTACGGCTGTCTACGGTCACCTCAGCCCACATACCGGGAAAGCGAGGCGCCAGGGTCAGGGCCTGTAAAGCGTAACCTACGGACCCAAGTTTCTTATACAGTTTGGGGCGCGGTTCCATCTCATCAACCAGAAAGCCATCCGCGCCCGTACCCGTCCAGAGCAGCCAGAAACGGCCGTTTTTATCAGTGTCAGGTCCCGGCTCTGTCTCCATTTCCGGGCCGTGCGTAAAGCCCAAGTCCATGGCCTGCACGCGGCCGGCCAGCAGCAAATCAGAAGCAGTTAGCAGGCGATTGGGCTGCCACGGCGTGGGCAGGGGCATTTGCAATTCACGGGCAAAGGAGTTAGCCGTCCCCACCGGCAGCGGGGCCATAATGGTTGGCGTGAAGGCCAGCCCGTTGGCTACCTCCCCCAGCGTGCCATCGCCACCAGCCGCCAGCACCAGCTCATGACCGAGCGCAGCCGCTTCCTGGGCCAGGGTCATGGCGTGGCCGGTGGCTGTGGTATGGCGCACCTCGACATGCCAGCCATAAGTACGCCAGCCGTCAGCAACCAGCTCAATTGTTGCCGCCAGGTTGACCGGCCCGGCGATGGGATTGTAAATCAAGGTTGCTCGTGGCACGTTTTTCTACCTGTAACCAATAGTTGGCAAGTTGTTCAGCCAGTTCCGTCGCTGGCGTTTCCGTTGTATCCAGAACGATATGTGGTTCAATGATCGGCTCTTGCGTTTCAACCATCCATTTATAAACTGACCAGTCGGCTTCTGACAAATCTGTCTCACCACGCTTCTGGCTAAACCGCTGCTCTAACCGCTGGCGGACCGTCTCCTGTGCTGCCTGGACCGAAGCAATGGCCACAGCCGCCCCCAGGCTTTCGCCTAACTTGATGAGATGATCGCGCCGGGCGGATAGATGGTTGGTGGCATCAAACACCACGCGCTGACCACGGGCAAGGCGTCGCTCGATGAGCAAATAGCACAATTCATACACCTGACCCATCTGAGCGGCGGTGTAACGGCCGTTCTGACCGATCAGGGTCCGCACGTTGTCCGTGCTGATCACTACTGCGGGAAAATGATGCTGCAGATGAGCTACAATTGACGATTTGCCACTGCCGGGCAAACCGACCAGCAACAGCAAACTACCGCCAGGACGGGTAAAAGGCACAACGGCCGTTTGCGAATCTAATTGTTTAACCAACTCTGTTGTCACAACAAATGCCCTTATCGTGCTGCATAGGGACCACCCTCAAGCAGCAGATCGTTAATTTCTCGTGCCGCTTGCAGACGATCCCAGGTTGTGTGGATAAACGTGATGCGACGCCAGCGCAGGCTGACAATTGGCCGTTCTAATTGCTGTACTGCGCCAAGTTGAACTTTATAGTACAATTCGTTGGCTCTTGGGTGCTCCGGTTCTGCGGGCAACAGCAGGTGACGGGTCAACAGTTCATGACCCAGCCGTCGAGCATAATAATGAATGGCCCATTTCTGCTCGCCAAACTGCCGTCCAAAGTAAAAAGCGTAATAGGTAGACTGAAAGCCCTGAGGTGCGTGGCGTTGCGGTATACGGTACCAGCCTTCCCGAGAAATACGCTCAAAATCAGCTACATGGGGAACATAAGCCACCAGGACTGAATCTTCAGGGTACATTGACTATATAGTAAACCATTCTCAGCCGGTTCGCAACAGGCTAAAAACCGGCAGTACCAGCACGCACGATTGCGATTGGTTCGTCAGGGCCAGCAGGCTTCCTCATGCTTACGCTGTTCGCTATTTGCCATGCCAAAACCAGAAACTCACGGTATAATGTGGACCAGTTCAAACAATCAAAGGAGCGATTATGTCAGATCCGCGCATTCATAAATTGGCCAATCTGTTAGTTAACTATTGTGTCACCGTTCAGCCAGGTGATAAGGTGATGCTAACCGGCAGCCCGGCCGGTATGCCCCTCATTTTGGAAACCTATCGTGAAATCATCAAGGCCGGGGGCTTACCCAATCTGTTCTGGGATGATGAACAATTTGAGGAAATCATGCTTAAGGAGGGCAGTGACGAGCAGCTACTCTACGTGCCGGATACGGCAAAACTGGCTGTGGAAACATTCGACTGCCGCATTACCATCAGAAGCCATCAAAACACGCGCGGGTTGAGCAGTATTGACCCGGCGCGGCAGCAATTGGCCGCCAGCGGCCGGCGAGAGCTGATGCAAACTTTCTTACAGCGCAGCGCAAGCGGAGAGTTGCGCTGGGTTGGCACGCTCTTCCCCACCACCGCCTATGCCCAGGAAGCCGATATGTCGCTGGCTGACTATGAAGATTTTGTCTATAGGGCTTGCCATGCTGACAAAGATGACCCGATGGCCGAATGGCAAAAGGTTAGCCGCAGCCAGCAACAGTTGGTTGAATACCTGGTAGGTAAGGACCAGGTGGTCGTTAAAGGGCCGAATGCGGATTTAACTTTGTCTATCAAGGGACGCACCTTTGTCAATTCGGATGGACATAAAAATATGCCATGCGGTGAGATTTTTACTGGCCCCGTGGAAACCTCGGTCAACGGCTGGATTCGCTATACGTATCCTGCTATTCATCAAGGGCGTGAGGTGGAAGGCATAGAACTGTGGTTTGAGGAGGGCAAGGTAGTTAAAGCAACGGCCGCCAAGAATGAGGCTTATCTGCTGAGCGTGCTGGATACGGACGAAGGGGCACGCTACCTGGGTGAATTTGCCATTGGCACCAATGAGGCCATTGACCGCTTTACCGGCTCTATACTATTTGACGAAAAGATCGGTGGTACCATTCATCTGGCAGTGGGCAGCGGCTATCCGGAAACGGGCAGTCAGAACAAATCGGCCGTTCACTGGGACATGATTTGTGATATGCGTGACGGCGGCGAAATTTGGGTAGACGGCGAGTTGTTTTACGATAGCGGCAAATTTCCCCAATTTCCGCGTGACTGAGCCAGATGCCAGAGCTGCCGGAAGTTGAAACCACCGTTCGTGCCCTGCGCCAGCCCCTTGTGGGCCGAACTTTTACTGAAGTTCGCTGCTACTGGCCGCGCCAAATTGTGAAACCGTCGCTGGCCGAACTCCAACAGCGGTTGCATGGCCAACGAGTGGAGGCGATTTCCCGTCGCGCCAAATATCTGCTCTTTCATCTTAGCAGCGGTGATTATCTGATTATCCACCTTAAAATGACAGGTCATTTGTCGGTAGTGGGTGCCAATATGCCGGCCGACAAGCATGTGCATACGATTTTTAGTCTGGCCAATGGGCAAGAGCTGCGTTTTCGCGATATGCGTAAATTTGGTCGCGTCTATCTAGTCGCCCATCCGGATGAGGTACTGGCTGGTTTGGGGCCGGAACCGCTTGAGCCAGCTTTTACGGTGGCTGAGCTGCAGAAGCGGCTAAACGGCCGTTCACGCGCTCTAAAACCCCTGCTGCTGGACCAAAGCTTCGTAGCCGGTATCGGCAACATTTACGCTGATGAGGCCCTGTTTGCCGCCCGGCTGCATCCCGAACGCAAAGCCGACAGCCTGACCAGCCAGGAAATAACGGCCCTGCATAACGCCATCCAACAAGTGCTGCAACTGGGTATTCAGCGCGAAGGGGCCAGCATTCAAAACTACGTTAAGCCTGATGGGCAGCGTGGTGATATGCAGAATGCAGTAGCCGTTTTTCGACGGACAGGTTATCCTTGTTCTGTCTGTGAGGCTCCGATTGAGCGTATTGTTTTAGGCGGTCGCAGCACCCATTTCTGTCCAAGCTGCCAGAGCTAGAGCCAGTACAACGGCGTCAACGCGTATTCTGGGTCTGGCTCCAACGCTAACAAGTTAAGGAGGTACTGATGCGCCAGGAAATTGAGGTCATGCGCGTACTCCGCGTTCCACCGATGGGAAAACTGGTTGTTGAAGTCAACGGAAAACCATACGAAACGATTGACGAGATCAACGACGGCCCCACTACCCGCCGCCTGCTGGCCGCTATCGGCGAGCTGATCACCTTTGCCGGCAACTACGAGAGTTTGGTTGAGGCAGGCGTTGCCCCGCCTGTAGCCGCCGGAACGTCTGAGCTGACGGCCAGCGCAGAATCGCTTACAGCCGAGCAGGCTCGTTTTCTAGAGCAGCTTGAACAACAGCGAGATGCGCTCAGGCTTCAAGCCCAAACCATCGCGTCCGCGGCCACTCCCCCGCCACTTCCGCCAGAAAAGCCCCTACCGCCGCTCAGACCCGCGCCGCGCCAGCCTGCCGATGTAGCCACCCAGATCGACGCTATTCTGCAATCTCTCAAGGCTGACAACCCGGCTCTAGCTGATCAGGTTATCCATTTGCGCCAAAATCCTAAAGGGGGCCTACATATTGAGGTTAATGGCCAACTATACAATGAACCGGGTGAAATAGCGGATAGCGATGTACGCAAATTGATTCGTCAGGCTGTACAAACGTGGCGTTCGCGTTAACGGCTGGCAGAAACGGCCGTTGTTATTTGGGCAGCGTAAAAACAAAGACGCTGCCCTGGCCCAACTCACTTTCTACCCAGATACGGCCGTCGTGTGCTTCTACAATGCGCCGGACAATGGCCAAACCCAGTCCCGTTCCCCCAAAGCGGCGTCGTGATGAGCCGTCAATTTGATAAAACCGATCAAAGACCCGTTCCTTCTTATCGGACGGTAGGCCAATGCCTTGATCGGCAATAGACAGTTTCGCTACATCCTGTTCTTCGACTAGCTCAACCACAATAGTACCACCATCAGGGCTAAACTTGATGGCATTGCCTAAGAGGTTGTCCAATACCTGAATGATGCGCCCTTTGTCCAGGTGAACGATTACGGGCGGCTCCGGCATAACAGGTTTGATCAACAACCCTTTTTCTTTTGCCACCAGCTTGTGATCGTTCACGGCACTCTTCACAATCTCCTGCAGTGAATGGGTGGCCAGTTGTAAGTTACCTGTATCAATGCGCTGTAAGGTGATAATGTCATCAATTAGCCGCGTTATCTCATTCGTCTTTTCGGCTACAATATTGAGCGCCTCTGTCTGCTCATCTGTGAGCGACCCCATTTCACCCAGCATCACCAGGTCAACGTAACCTTTGACAAAGGTTAAAGGCGTGCGCAGCTCATGGGATAAATTCTGCACCAGTTCGTCTTTGAGCCGGTCGCTTTCCTTAAGCTCCTCATTCATTTCCAACAACTCATCAGCCCGTCGCTGCAACTCCTCAAACATGCGGGCGTTGGCAATGGCAATACTAACCTGGGCCGCAGCAATGGTCATAAGCTGTAAGTCAGACTGGCTAAAAGCGTGTGGCTGGGCGCTGTCCACACTAAGCGTGCCAACCGGCATATCGCGCAGCACCAGGGGCACCGTCAGCAAACTGCGAACCACATCATCGAAAAAGAAAAAGTCTGGCTCTTCATGCGTATCGCGGATGTAGACCAGTTTGCCTGTCAACACTACCTTACCAGAGATACTCTCGCCTAACGGCATCGGTGCCTTCAGGTATTCGGGATTGACACCGTCTGCGGCCTCTACAACCAGTTCCTGGCGCGATTCGGTGAGCATAGTAATGGCACTGGCCCGTGCATTCAACAGCCGGCGCAGGGTTTGCACGGTGGTTTGCAAGATAGCCCCCAACTCTAGTTTGCTCGTCACTTGCTTGGCCATATCTACCAGCGCCGACATGTCACGCAACTGCCGCTGGGAGCGGGAAAAGAGGCGTGCATTTTTGATGGCGACGGCCGCTTGATCGGCCAGCAGGTTAAGCAACAGAAGCTCATCGTTGCTAAACGCATGGGGGAAAAGATAGGTAACCGTAAAAGCCCCAATTGCCTGATCATTGTGGCGTAGCGGGAAACCAGCAATAGCATGAATGCCCCACGCTTTGGCCGACGGCGATTGGTATAGCGGGTGACTTAAGGCGTCGTTGATAACTATTGGCTTGCCTGTCTTGATCACGGTGGCTGTCAGACCATCAGGGCGAATCGTTTTGACGGCCGCGTGGCGGCTGCCATCACGCCATAACGCCGAGCCAAAAGTAAAACGCTGGGTATGGGAATCGTAAAGAAAAATGTGCAGATTGCTGGCGTCGATTAGCTTGAGCGCAGATTCAGTAATGGTATCGAGGACAACGCTCAAGCGCAGGGGCGTATTCAGGCGGAGCGTGATTCTCTGCAAGGTTTCCAACTCAGCGACGCGCCGCTGGGTTTGGCCAAACAGATGTGCATTTTCAATGGCCACAGCCGCCCGGCTGGCGAGGCCCTGTGTCAGACGTAGCTCAGCGGGGGTAAACAGGCGCGGTTCAGCCTGGTGGCCCAAAATAACGAGGCCCAACGGGCGGTCCCGCCTGATTAGCGGCACCAGCAGCAAAGACTCCATTTCACTGGCTTCTAGCAGGTTTTTAGATTCTTCATCAGCATCATTGGCACGGATGTTGTGTATGATTTGCTCATCAAGAACGCGCACCACAATGTCAAACTGCTCCAAACGATCAATTGTCTGTAAACCAGTAGGAGGCTCCTGCCGCACGGCCGTAACCTGCTGCTGGTGCATATCATCCCGGCTTTGGTGGGCAACCAGTGTCAGGCGCTGGTGAGCTTGATCCCTGACGAAAATGGTGCAGCTATCGACATTGATGGCTCGCAGCATTTCGTTGGCAACCGCATGCAGCACAAAGTCCTGGTCCAGATTGGCCGTCATCATGGCTGTAGCCTGATACAGGGTGTCCAGATCGGTAAGCTGTTCCAGAGTTTGTCGTTGGGTTTGATTTTCCAGGTTAGAAACGGCCGTTGCCGCGCCTGCCACCATTTCGCTGCCCACAAGACCACTGCGCTCAAGCAGGGGCTGACCATAACCATCAAAACAAGGGGCCGCGGCTAAAATGGCGGCCGCCAGTTGCAAAATATTCTGTTCGCTGCTGGTGAAGGGTAGCGAGCGTTCCGCCACCAGTTGATAGTTGGTACGCCCTACGGGCAGCCACGGTCGTCCGACCGCCGCTTCGTCCGCCAAACTGTCCGATACAGCGCGTACGTCAGCGTGCTCGACCTGTAACCGCTGCAAGAACAACGCAGCAAGCTGCTGTACACTATCAATCGTGTAAGCTGCGCCCACCTGCTGCTGCAAAACGGCCAACGCTTCGATGTCACTGCTTTGTGAAAACATGTTCGTTCAGTTTTATGATTAGCAAACAGCACTTTTGTATCAGCGACCGCGACGGCTAATCCGTTTCCCTTTTTTGCCCTGTAGCCCGTGACATTGTTTGTACTTTTTGCCGCTGCCACAAGGACATGGATCGTTACGGCCGACTTTGGGTGCTTCACGGCGTAGTTCCACACCGCGGCCGCTATCTCGTTTGACCACCTGATAACCCGCATCACTGGCCTTAAGCTGATATTGTACATCTTCCTGCTGTCTACGCACAAAATCCTGGTGGGCAGCCAGCCGGCTAAAGAAGCGTTCGGCAATGTCACGCTGAATATTGCGTCGCATGTCGGCAAACATTTCGTATGAGCGACGCTTGTACTGCACTTTGGGGTCGCGCTGGGCTACTGCTTCCAGACCAATTTCGCGGCGTAGATCGTCCATGGCCGTCAGGTAGTCGCGCCACTCGTTGTCGATGGCCGAGAGCAGCAGCAGCCGCTGAAAAGCGTGGAACTGCTCCTGGCCAATGCGCTCACGCCATTTGTTGCGCTGATTTTGCACATATTGGGTCAGGGCTTCGATCAGTTGTTCACCGTCAAGGGCTGACAGGCTATCCAGCAGCAGCTCGCGCAAGGTATCGTTGACGGTACGTTGGAACCGTTTTTGCTGCACAACGGCCGTTTTCAACGATAGCGACTGGATGTTAAACTGGGCAAAAGCCTCATTGATTTCGGAAACGGCCGTTTGCCAGATCTCTTCCCGCTCATCATCCTCAATGTAATCAGCCAGAAACTCCTCAAACAGGGTTTCTACCTGCTTCAGGAAATCAAGGCGGGCATTTTCACGCGCTTGCAGTTGGCCCGAACGGCGGCTGGCCAGGCTGCCCAGATTGGGCACAGGCGGCATCAGCGGCAAGAAGCGGCTCATTGCCTGCAACAGTTGGTACAGATTATGGCCCCGTTCCTCATTGTCGTGGACCAGTATCATCAGCCGCTCGACGATTTGATTCGGCCGTAGCTGCTCCAACTCTTCCCGGTCTATCATATCCATGACACGGGGCAGCAGTGAACGTGCCTGGCGCAAGATGCCAGCCACATTGACCTCATCGGTCGCGTCAGTGCTAAAATCAGTGACAACACGCTCCAGTTCACTGCGTACAAAGGCACGATAGTCAGTTACGTAGTTACTGACCAACTCCTCAATGACAATGGTAAACGACTCTTCAACGCGCTCATCCAGGTCACCCGTCTCACCCAGCAACAAGGCCCGACGTTCATCATAAATCGCCTGACGCTGCGCGTTCATTACGTCGTCATATTCCACAATGTTTTTGCGGATGTCAAAGTTGTAGCCCTCAATACGCTCCTGGGAGTTTTCGATAATGCGGTCGAGCATCCCGCTCTCAATCGGCATATCGTCAGGCACATTGGTGCGCGACATAAAGTTTTTCAGACGCTCACCACCGAAACGGCGCATCAGGTCATCTTCAAGCGACAGGAAAAAGCGGGAGGAGCCGGGGTCACCTTGACGCGCCGCACGACCGCGTAGCTGGTTGTCGATACGGCGGGATTCGTGCCGTTCTGAACCTACTACGTGCAGCCCGCCTAGCTCCCACACGGCACGCCGCTCCTGCTCAGTCTCTTTCATGATCTCTTGAATACGGCCGATCAAACGCTCAGGCAAACTAGGAACCGTGCTGACAATTTTCTGTGCTTCCTTCAGGTCCTTAGCCAACACCGACCGCACCAGGGCTGCCCGTGCCGTGTAATGGGTTTCAAACAGGTTTTCGGCCAGGAATTGAGCGGCACGCGGCGCATCACCGGCTGCTTGCTGGTAGCTGCGGTACAGGCCGGCCAGTCGGATAATCTCTTCAATCAGGGCGACATCTTTTTCTAACTCTTCGACATATTGACGAGCCGCCCCGAACTGCCCGGTAGTGACCAGACGCATCACTTTGACCATCTGGTTGTAGTCCATCTCGTATGGCTCTTGCAGAACGCGAGTCAGGTAGCCGCGCACCTGAACCTTTTCAATTTCGGCCAGGGCATCGTCAAACTGCTTTTTGAGCTTGAGCAGGGCATCTACCAGGTCCTCATTGAGCATGGGATGCTTTTGGGCCATCGACCGTGCTTCTTTTTCACTGTCGGTGAGCAATGTATCAGCCAGCTTGGTGAGCATCGCCCGGTCGAACAGCTCTTTTTCCATCATTTCCGAGGCCAGGCCCTCGGCATTACCACCCAGCAAGATGTCGGTACCACGACCGGCCATGTTGGTTGAGATAGTGACGCTGCCGCGGCGGCCAGCCTGGGCCACAATAAGCGCCTCAGACTGGTGCTGCTTGGCGTTGAGAACGTAGTGGGGAATGCGCGCTCGCTTGAGCATGTTGTCGATAATCTCGGAATGCTCTACCGAGGTTGTACCTACCAGAACCGGCTGGCCCGTCTCGTGAACGCGGCGAATTTCATCAATGATAGCACCGTTTTTGGCTTCAAAAGTGCCAAATACCTGGTCGGGGTAGTCGGTCCGCTTAAAGAAGCGCGGTTTCTCGGTTTCGGGGTCTACGTAGACAATCTTATCGGCACCGTTCTCCTTGATCCGATTTTCCTTGAGGGGGATGGTTTGGGTCTGGACAATGTACTCGACGTTGGTGGGCAGGGGGGTAACGCCCAGTTCGTAAATTTTATCGAATTCTTCAGCGTCAGTAACGGCCGTACCCGTCATGCCCGCCAATTTTTCATACAGCCGGAAATAATTCTGCAACGTGATGGTAGCCACCGTGACCGTCTCCCGCTGAATCTGCACACCCTCTTTGGCTTCGATAGCCTCGTGCAGGCCGTCTGAATAGCGGCGACCGGGCATCAAACGGCCGGTAAAGTCATCGACAATGATAACCTCCCCATCACGCACCACATAGTCCACGTCTCGTTTGAAGAGGTACTGGGCCTTCATCGCATTTTCCAGGTAATAGGTAAGATGGAAAAAGCGGGGATCATACAAACTGTCGCCCGCATCGGCGTTGATCTCCTCAATACGTCGCTCCACCTCAGCAATACCGATGTCCGTCAGGCTCACTGAACGGCTCTTTTCGTCAATGTCATAATGGCCGTTGGGGTCTTCATCCTCTTCGGCCGTATTCTTGCGCAGGTTGCGGACGTATTGGGCAAATCGTTGGTAATCTTTGCCTGTTTCCGGCGCGGGACCAGAAATGATCAGCGGCGTTCGCGCCTCGTCGATCAAGACGTTATCAACCTCGTCGATAATGGCAAAGTAGAGGTCTCGCTGCACCAGATTTTCCGGGTCCAACGTCATGTTGTCGCGCAGGTAGTCAAAGCCAAACTCGCTGCTGGTGCCGTAGGTAATGTCGGCCTCGTATGCCTGGCGTCGGGTGCTGGGACGCCAATGGACCAACCGCTCGTCCTCTAGCTCAGCCCCCGGATTGACGTATTCGGGATCGTACAGGGCGGAAAATTGCTGCGGCCCAATACAGCCGACGGTCAGGCCCAAGAAATGGAAGATTTTACCCATCCAGCCACCGTCACGGCGCACCAGGTATTCGTTGACCGTAACCAAATGAACACCGCGCCCGGTTAGCGCGTTGAGGAAGAGGGGCAGCGTAGCTACCAGCGTCTTACCTTCACCGGTACGCATCTCAACTACATCCCCTTTATGAATCAGCATACCGCCCATCATCTGCACGTCGTAATGGCGCAGACCAGTACTGCGGCGCGAGGCTTCACGGACCAGGGCAAACGCTTCGGGCAATATCTCTTGAAGGCTTTCGCCTGCCAGATGCCGCTCCTTAAGGGATTGGGTCTTGGCACGCAGCGCTTCATCGGAAAGCTTTTCCATCTCCGATTCCAACGCGGCAATTTCCTCGACAGGCGGCCGCAGATTGTTTAAGATTTTCTCGTTGGGATCGCCAACAATTTTGTTCAGGATGCTTTTGAATATGGACATAGTTTTTCTTTATTCATTAAACAGTTCCCCAACACTGCGCCCCTCATGGGATCGAATAATCACTTCACCCAGAAGGTTGGCAACGGTCAAGACTGTAATGTTGGGCAGCTTTTTTTCCGGGGGAATGGGGATGGTATCGGTCGTGACAATCTCTCTGATGGGCAAATGACGCAACCGCTCTACAGCCGGATCAGACAATACCGGATGGGTAAAAGCGACGTAGACATCTTGTGCCCCGCACCTTTTGGTTAGCTCGACCGCTTCGCTAATAGAACCGGCCGTGTCCACCAGGTCATCGACAATGATCACATCCCTGCCCTCAACGGTGCCGATCAGGGTTAGCGCTTCACGTATGTTACGGTTACCACTGCGTCTTTTTTCAACAAAAGCCAGCGGTAGGTCAAGATAGGCAGCATAATTGCGCCCTTTTTTAGCATAACCCAAATCGGGTGTTACGACCACTGCATTAAGCTTCTTCTCCATGAAGTAGTTGGCAATGATGTGGAAGGCGGTCAATGAATCACCCGGTATCTTGTAGAAACCCTGTATCTGCTCGGCATGGAGGTCGATAGTAATCCAGCGGTCAGCCCCAGCTACTTCGATCATATCGGCCAGCAAACGGGCGGTAATGGGGACACGAGGCTGGTCTTTTTTGTCGCTTTGGGAGTAGGCCATAAACGGTACGACAACCGTAATACGGCCGGCCGAATCTCGCTTGAGACAATCAATGGTGATCAACATCTCCATGATGTTGCGGTGGACGGGCCGGTTGTGACTTTGAATAAGGTAGCAGTCCTGGCCGCGTATGCTGCCTTGCAACCGGACAAAAATGTTTTCGTTGGGAAAGTCGATGATGTCCAGCGGAATGAGGGGTATGCCTGTGTATTCGGCAATGCGTTGGGCCAGTTCAGGGCAGCCTGAACCGGCGAATAATTTGATGTCACCGTACATTTGAACTCCAGCTAACGCGTAGTGCGTGTTGCGTAAGCAAGCCACGCAAGACGTAAAACGGAATAGGAAACAGCTATTTCATTGAACCAAATAGTTTATCAACGGCCGTATATGGGTCAAGCTCACGCCGGGCAACGGCCGTTATCAGTTCATCACGATCATTGGCAGAAACGGCCGTTTCCAGCCGCGCCATAAATCGATATTGTAAAAGCGTGCGTACCTCTCGGCGGCTACGCTCCTTCTCACGGGCCAGCCAGCCATCCGTTGCCCGCAAGTGGGCGCGATGAGCTTCAATCGTGTCCACCAAAGCCTCAATCCCCGTACCGTCAGTCGATACCGTCTCTTGAACCGGAATCTGCCAGACAGACTCATCAACCTCTGCGGGCGTCGGGGTAGTAATGATACGGCCGTGATGGCGTGTACCGCCCGTTGGCCCCAGTTGCAGCATCGTTTTCAGCGAGCGCACCGTGCGGGCCGCGCCAGGGCGATCCGCTTTGTTAACGACCAGAATATCAGCTATTTCCAGGATACCGGCCTTGATCGATTGAATGTCATCACCCATGCCGGGCGCTTCTATGACCAACGTCGTGTGAGCCGCGCCAGCGATGTCTACCTCCGCCTGCCCGGCCCCGACCGTCTCAATCAAGATCAAGTCAAATCCGGCCGCGTCTAGCACTTTAGCGGCAGCGGCCGTTGCCCGCGACAAACCGCCCAAACTGCCGCGCGAGGCCATACTGCGAATAAAAATCCCGCTGTCGCCCGCTAAATCTCGCATTCGCACCCGGTCACCAAGCAGGGCACCGCCGGTAAAAGGGCTGCTGGGGTCCACAGCGATGATGCCTACCCGCTTATCTTGACGGCGGAAGGCTTTGGCCAGCTCGTTAACCAGCGTACTTTTGCCCGAACCAGGCGCGCCGGTCACACCCACAATGTGAGCCTGACCGGTCTGGGGATAAAGGGCTTTAACAATCTGCTGCGCCGCCTCGTCGCTGTTTTCCAATCGGGTTATCAGGCGAGCAATAGCACGCGGCTGACCCTGCCGCGCTTTGTCAATCCAATCGATCACAGCGCGGCCTCAGGATTACGAATGGCCTGCCAGATAAAGCTGCTAATCTCTTCAATACTGGCACCAGGGCCAAAAACCCCTTTAACGCCCAGCTCTTGCAGGCGCGACATGTCGTCGGTGGGAATAATACCGCCAAGAAAAACGGGGATATCGGTCAGCTCATGCTCAGCCATCAGGGTCATAATGCGCTCCATCAGCGGCATGTGCGCCCCGGACAAAATGCTGAGGCCAATGGCGTCCACGTCTTCTTGTAGGGCGGCCTCAACGATCATGTCGGGTGTCTGCCGCAGACCGGTGTAGATCACTTCCATACCGGCATCACGCAGGGCGCGGGCAATCACTTTGGCCCCTCGGTCGTGACCGTCCAGTCCCGGTTTGCCAATCAGGATGCGAGGCTTGCGCTCTTGTTCCATGTGGGTTTCTCCTTTCAATGTTGCATAGTGGCGGAGTGGCAGGGTAGCAACTTCGCCACTTTGCCGCCTTGCCACTTTGCCGCAATTATACCGAGAGAACGGCCGTTTTACTAACAAAACGCCAGCACGTCATCCCATAGAGCCAAAATAGCGTGAATATCCGACTTTCGTCCCTTGCCATTTAACGGCCGTTTCCCTTATACTGTACATTATGTGAACCAATGGCATCTGGTCGATATTGATTGTCAAAGGTTCAAACGTTTTGTGATTTGTTGATTTCTGTTAAGGAAGGAGGGTATTTCCATGAACAGCAACACCTTTTCTCGCATCCTACTTTTCGTCGGCCTGCTGGGCTTAATTGGCCTGCTTGGTTTTAGCCAGGTAGAGACAACTCAGGCTGCGACCAGCCAGAGCAGCCATCAGCATACGGCCGTTATTGCCACGGGTGCACTCAACGTCCGCTCCGGACCGGGAATCGCTTTCACCAGAACGGCCGTTGTTTATCAAGGCACAACCGTTGCCCTGCTTGGTCGCAACGTTAACGCTACCTGGGTCAAGATTCAAATGGCTGACGGGCATCAGGGCTGGGTCAATGTGGCCTATACGTTTCCCAGTACGGCCGTCATCAATCTGCCCGTCGTCGACGCCCCCACACAGCCTCTAGCTACGGCCGTTGTCAATACCGGCACGCTCAACGTCCGCGCCGGGCCGAGTGTGGCCTTTAGCGTGGTTACCGTTAGTGAGCAAGGGCATGTGGTCCACCTGCTAGGGCGCAACGCCGACAGCAGTTGGGCTAAAGTGCGCGTCTTTACCGGGCAAGAAGGCTGGGTCAACGCCAGCCTCATAACCCCCAACGTGCCCATTAGCAGCCTGCCCATTGTTTCTGCCCCGAGTATACCAGAGGTAACACCAACGGCCGTGGTCAACACCGGTGCCCTCAACGTGCGCTCCGGACCAGGTGTGGCCTTTAGTGTTGTCACCGTTAGCCGGCAGGGGCACGCAGTTCACCTGCTCGGACGCAACGCCGACAGCAGTTGGGCCAGGGTGCGCGTCTTTACCGGGCAAGAAGGCTGGGTCAACGCCAGCCTCATAACCCCCAACGTGCCCATCAGCAGTCTGCCCGTTGTTGCCGCGCCCAGTCCACCAGGGGTAACACCAACGGCTGTTGTAACGACCGGTGCGCTCAATGTTCGCTCCGGTCCCGGCGTGGGTTACAGCGTAGTCGCCTGGGTGCAGCAAGGCCAGACGCTAACGCTACTAGGACGTAACGCCAACAACAGTTGGGTTCAGGTGCGTACGCCCGCCAGTCAAACCGGCTGGGTCAACGCCTCTCTGGTGCGGGCCAACGTGGCTATCAGTAGTTTACCTGTAGTGGGTACAGCACCGCCGGCAGCAACGGCCGTTGTCGCCACGGGTGCGCTCAACGTCCGTTATGGCCCTGGCGTCGCCTACGGAGCCTTTACCGTTGTCTATCAAGGCACAACTGTTACCTTACTCGGCCGTAACCAGTCCGCCACCTGGGTCAAAATTCAGTTACCCAACGGCAATCAGGGCTGGGTTAACGCCACTCTTGTACAGGCGAGCGTGCCGATTGTGAATCTGCCGATTGTTGGATAGGGAAGTGGTGCGTGGTGCGTAGTGCGTAACTTACAGCGGCTTTTCTACGCACTACGCACTACGTGACCATAGCAATTCAAAATCTTGACAACTTACCCCCGGCATGATACCATGCCGCCACAATTTACCAACCAAAGACTGTGACGCGGAGTAGTAACTGGCAAAGCGAGTTAGGCATGTGAGCCTGAAACCGAGTTTTTCTCAAAAACTCGGTTTCTTAGAGAGAGTTGACCCACCGGCTGCAAGGTCAACAACAGCGCCGCCAGCGAATGGGCCGTTGAGTCGCCTGAGCGAAATAGTGTAGCTCAGGACGGAAATGCCACCGTTATCTGGGCATAGGTTTGCCGTAGACCAATTTGTAAAATTGGTTTACCAAAGAACTGAAATGAAGTGGCGCTGGCTGCAGAAGCTGGCGCAAGCGGGGTGGCACCGCGGGAATGTCAAAACCAGACGCTCTCGTCCCTGTGTGAAATGACTTGTTTCACCAGGGATGGGAGCGTTTTTATTTTGGCGCCTTGGAAACTAAGGGGTGTGGTGGGTAATGCGTAGTGGTCGGGTGAGAAACACACAATGAGCTTCACTTTTTACGTTTCACGCCAAACCCTTAGATTCTCGGACGCCCTTCATAACAGCGGAGGTTAACAATGAGCGAGAGAACAAAAATCGTATTAGACGAGAGCAAGCTGCCCCGGGCCTGGTACAACATCAACGCCGATATGCCTGTGCCGCCGGAACCAGTGCTGCATCCGCAAACGCTGGAGCCGGTCACGCCTGACTTTCTCAGCGTGCTGTTTCCCATGAGTCTGATCATGCAAGAGGTCAGTACTGAGCCGTATATCGAGATTCCGGAGCCAGTACGTGAGGTGTATAGGCTGTGGCGGCCCACGCCCATGTTCCGCGCCCGCCGCCTGGAACTGGCTCTGGACACCCCGGCCCACATCTACTACAAATATGAAGGAGTCAGCCCTGTGGGATCGCACAAGCCAAATACGGCCGTTCCCCAGGCTTTCTACAATAAAGAGGCCGGTACCAAAGCCTTGACCACCGAAACAGGCGCCGGCCAGTGGGGTTCGGCCCTGGCCATGGCCTGCAACTTTTTCGGCCTGGACCTGGAAGTGTACATGGTAAAGGTCTCTTTTGAGCAGAAGCCCTACCGCCGCATCCTGATGGAAAGCTACGGGGCGCAGGTTTTCCCCAGTCCGACGGAGCATACCCAATACGGCCGTTCTGTCCTGGCGCAAACCCCCGATTCACCCGGCTCATTGGGCATCGCCATCTCCGAAGCGGTAGAAGTGGCGGCCACTTCCGGCGGCGTCAAGAAATACAGCCTGGGGTCGGTCCTTAACCACGTGTTGCTGCATCAGACAGTCATTGGCGAAGAGGTGCTGCAACAAATGGAGATGGCCGGGGAGTATCCTGACATTATCATCGGCTGTACGGGTGGCGGCTCCAACTTCGGCGGCTTCACCTTCCCCTTCTTGCGTGAAAACTTTAAGAACGGCAAAAACACCAAAGTAATCGCCGCCGAACCGGCCGCCTCGCCCAGCCTGACCAAAGGCAAATACGCCTTTGACTACGGCGACACAGCTAAGATGGCTCCCATCGTTAAAATGCACACGCTCGGCCACAGCTTCGTGCCCCCCACCATCCACGCCGGCGGGCTGCGCTATCACGGCATGTCGCCCCAGGTCTCGGCCCTGGTGGAGCATGGCTACGTGAAAGCCCGCGCCGTACCCCAGTTGGACACCTTCAAAGCGGCCATGACGTTTGCCCGCAGCGAGGGCATCATTCCCGCCCCGGAACCGACGCACGCCATTGCCGTGGCTATAGAAGAGGCGCTCAAGTGCAAGGAATCGGGCGATGCCAAAGTGATCGCCTTCAATCTGTGCGGCCACGGTCACTTCGACATGGCCGCCTATGACACCTATCTCAAGGGCAACCTGGAAGATTACGATTATCCCGAAGCGGCCATTGAAGCAGCCATGGCTGAATTGCCGCAGGTGGGTTAGGAAGCGTAGTGCGTAGTGCGTAACAGTTGTCAACTACGCACTACGCACTACGCACTATCAAAAATATGAACCAACAAACAGTTTACTCACCCAGTCTAGACACCTTCCGCGAGTTGGCCGCCGGTCCGGCCAATCTGATTCCGGTCTACCGGGAGTTTGCGGCCGATTTGGAGACGCCGGTTTCCGTTTATCTGAAGCTGCTGACCGAACCGGGGGCTTCCTTCCTGCTGGAATCGGTAGAAGGGGGGGAACAGGTCGGTCGTTATTCCTTTGTGGGGGTTAATCCACGAGGGACCATTGCGCTAAACGGCCGTGCCATCACCCACACCCACAACGGCCACAGCCAGACTTACGAGTTACCCGACGACCAGGATGTTCTGGATGTTATCCAGGCCGAACTGGACCGCTTCACCCCGGCCGACCTGCCCGGCTTACCCCGCTTCAACGGCGGCGCGGTTGGCTACCAGGGTTACGACGTAGTCCGCTTTTTTGAACGACTGCCCGAAACGGCCGAACCCGTCCTGCCCATCCCCGACGCCATCTTCCTCCTGGCCGATACGCTGGTCGTGTTCGACCATGCCCGCCACCGGCTCATTCTGCTGGCTAACGCCCACGTAGAAGATGACGTGGAAGCGGCCTACGTGGAGGCCATTCAACGGATTGAGCGACTCAGTGAGAAGTTGTTACGGCCGTTGCCCGCCATTCCCGCCCGCCGTTGGGGAGCCGGGGCCAATGGAGACAGCGATACCGTTTCTAACAAAAGCCAGGCAGAATATGAAGCGATGGTAGCCCAGGCCAAAGAACATATTGCCGCCGGCGACATCTTCCAGGTGGTCCTCAGCCAGCGCTTTAGCCGCCGCACCAGCGCCCATCCTTTCGCTATCTACCGCGCCTTGCGGATGCTGAATCCGTCCCCCTACATGTTCTACTTCGACTTTGGGGCCAACGATTTGCAGGTCATCGGTGCCTCGCCTGAAATGCACGTGCGCCTGGAAGATGGGGTGGCCAGCGTGCGCCCCATTGCCGGCACGCGCCACCGGGGCAGCACCCCCCAGGAAGATGAACAACTGGCCACCGACCTGCTGGCCGACCCCAAAGAGCGAGCCGAACATGTGATGCTGGTTGACCTGGGGCGCAATGACATCGGCCGTGTCAGTGAATATGGCAGCGTCAACGTACGTGATCTGATGGTGATCGAGCGTTACAGCCACGTCATGCACATCGTCAGCCACGTCGAGGGGCAGATGCGGCCCGATTTGAACGCCTTTGACCTGATGCGGGCCACCTTTCCGGCTGGCACGGTCAGCGGCGCACCCAAAGTGCGGGCCATGGAGATAATTGAAGAATTGGAAGGGGAACGGCGCGGTCTCTACGCCGGGGCCGTCGGCTATTTCAGCTACGACGGCAGCATGGACACCTGCATCGCCATTCGCACCATGGTCATGCAGGGCGACACCGTCTACGTCCAGGCCGGGGCCGGCATTGTGGCCGACAGCGACCCCACCCGCGAACACGAAGAGTGCGCCAACAAAGCCCGCGCCCTTTTGGTGGCTGTAGAAAGAGCGGAGAATGGATTGTTATGACCGAGGACGGAGGACCGAGGACAGGTCACAGAGAGCAGTTTTCCGTCTTCCGTCCTCCGTCTTCCGTCTGATTTCAAGGAGAAGAGTATGAGTGAGAAACGTGTTGTATTTAGCGGTATTCAACCCACCGGCAACCTCCATCTAGGCAACTACCTGGGGGCCGTCAAAAACTGGGTGGCACGCCAGGATGAAAAGATCAACTATTTTTGCGTGGTAGACCTGCACAGCCTGACGCTGCCCCAGGATCCGGAAACGCTGCGAACCCAGACGCGCTCGCTGGCAGCGGTGCTGATGGCCTGTGGCATCGATCCCGACAAGAGTACCCTCTTTATTCAGAGCCACGTGACGGCTCATGCGGAAGCTTGTTGGCTGCTGAACTGCATCACGCCGCTGGGCTGGCTGCAACGGATGACCCAATTCAAAGACAAATCGGCGCGGCAGGAAAGTATAGGCACGGGACTGCTCGACTACCCGGTGCTGCAAGCGGCCGATATCATCCTGTACGATGCCCACGAAGTACCGGTCGGCGAGGACCAGAAGCAGCACGTGGAGCTGACCCGCGACATCGCCCAACGCTTTAACCACATCTACGAACAGGAATTCTTTGTAATCCCCGAACCGGTTATTCCCGAAGTGGGGGCGCGGGTGATGGGGCTGGATGATCCGATGGCGAAAATGTCGAAAAGCCTGGCTCATACACGTGGCCATGCCATTCGCCTTCTTGATGAGCCGAAGGAGATTTTACGCTCGTTCAAGAAAGCTGTCACCGATTCGGGTAATGAGATCGTTTTCTCCGATGACCCGGAAAAAGCGGGGGTGAACAATTTGCTGGGCATCTACAAAGCGGTTACAGAAAAAAGCGAAGCCGAGGTGCTGGCTGACTTTGCCGATGCGCGTGGTTATGGGGATTTGAAGGTCGGCGTGGCGGAAGCGGTAATTGAGACCCTCAAACCGATCCAAATGCGGTATAATGAACTCATGGCCGACCCGGCCGAACTGGACCGGATTATGAAACAAGGGGCGGATCAGGCCCGCGCTGTGTCCACGCCGAAGCTGGATGAGATGAAGCATATTATGGGCTTGACGCTGCCATAATGATTTGACGCAGAGGCGCAGAGCGGTTAAGAAGTAATGGTACTCCATGTTGTATGGGAGGATGTGATGAAAAGGTTATTGTGGTTCATAGCTGTTTTTCTGTTCCTGGCAGGATGTAGTGAAACGCCGGCCGTTGTGCCCACACCCACGCCTACATTACTCCCAGAGCCAACCCTGGTAGCTGAGGCTACGCCTGTCACGGTGGAGCCAACGTTCACACCCGTGGTGGAGCCAACGGCCGTTCCTACTGAGGAACCAACACCAACATTAATACCGGAAGATACGCCCACACCAACTGCCGTTCCACCCACCAATACGCCCACACCCTTACCGAC
>SLGK01000183.1 GCA_007123775.1 Anaerolineae bacterium
ATCAGCTTATTGTAGCTACGGCACGTTTTTACGATAGTCTGTTGCTCACCCACGACTCCAAGCTGTTGGATTATGCTCATGTTAAGACAGTGAAAAAGTAATACAGCTAGACTATCCGGCCACATACGGCCGTTTCCCCCCAATTTCCCTAACTTTTTCTTCGTGGTGCATCTAATCTCATAGAACACGCTATCCATCTATGAGACGGACAACCGATGACCGATGACGGAGCATACCCTTCCGTCCTCCATCTTCCGTCCTCCGTCCTATTAAGGAGCAACCGATGCGCCATCTAATCTCTATCATCCTCCTGTTCAGCCTGCTGCTGTTTGGCTGCCGCAGCCAGGACGATGGGCCGGCCGTTTCCGGCGAGGAAACTACCATCACCCTGGCCGCCCCTGCCGGCTTTCAGGCCGCCTACGAACAACTGATCGAACAGTTTCAAGAAGACCAGCCCCGGATTCAGGTCCAGTTCGTCCCCCTGTCCGGACAGCAGGCCGGCCTCAGCCTGCGTGAACAGGCGGCTCTGGCTGACGTGGTTCTCCTGGAAGGGCAGCCGCCCACAACTGACGCTGCCGCCACTTTCCTCGACCTGGCGCCGCTCATGGCCGGCGACCCCACTTTTGACGCCGCCGATTTCTGGCCGGGTATTCTGGACGCCTGCCGGGCCGCCGGGGTGCAGGTCGGCCTGCCTTTCCGGGCCAACGCCAGCCTCATCTTTATTGACAAAGCCGCTTTCGACGCGGCCGGCCTGCCCCACCCCGAACCAGGCTGGAGTTGGGAAGATTTCCGGCAGGCGGCCCAGGCGTTGGTCGTCAGCGAGGGTGAGGGGACGGCTCGCTACGGCTTTGCTGATGGCGGCAACCCCTTGGGATTGCTGGCTCCGCTGGTGGACAACATTATCCGCCAATCCGGCGACACGCTGGACGGCCGTCGCATCGCCGCCGAATTAGAGTGGTACGTTACCCTGGCCAATGAGAATGTCATATTGAGTGAAAGCGGCAGTCTGCCCCACGAGCGTCGGGCAGCCATGTGGGTGAGCAGCCAATTTGGATTGACCGCCGCCCGCGCGGCGTTGGGCGATGATTTAGGCGTGGCGGACTTTCCGGCGGCGACGGGTGTGATGAGCCAAAGCAACCCCGTCACGGCCGGCTGCGCCTTGATCAGCGCCGGCACAAATCACAGCCAGGCGGCCTGGACCTTTGTCCACTACCTGAGCCAACAAGCTCTCTTTACCACCGGCGTTTATCCGGCTGCCCCGGCCCGGCCGTCGGTGGCTCAAAGCAGCCAGTATTGGGAACAAACAGAAGCAGAAGCGGCCAGCGCTATTCGCCATGCCCTGGAACAAGGCTGGTACCGCCGCGCCGAAATGCCGGAATTGACCACCGTCGGCAACGCCTTAAGCCAGTCGCTCGCCGGTGAAACGATCCTGGCCGAAAGCTTGCCGGGCACGGTTGAAATCCAACCCGCGCCGCTGCCACCTACGCCAGACAGCGAACCAGTAGTCGTGGCCACCCCCCGCGCCACGCCTTCCCCTGGCTCCGACGTTACTATTATAGAGTACAGTGTCAGAGGTCACGACGATTGGGACGCCGCGATTGCCTTGGCCGAAGCCTTTAACGAAAGCCAGGACCGCATTCGGGTCAATGCCACCACAAAACTGGTCTTTCCCGAAGGGGGCAACCTGGTTCAATATGCCGGCGAGTTCGACTGCTTTATGGACAGTGTTCGACCTGAGATTGCTTATGAACAGTTGGGCGATGCCTATTTAGACGCTTATTATAGTTTAAGCCCCCTGTTTGAGGCTGAGGACGCTGCCTTCCAAAACGATTACGCCGCTATGCCTGAATACCTGGAATGGGGTATGGTGGATGGTCAACTGTACGGCTTACCGGTAGCCCTCTATCCGGTCATTCTACGTTATAACGCCGATCTCCTGGCCCAGCAAGGCATCGCGCCGCCCAACGCCGATTGGACGATAGATCATTTCTGGGCATTGGTCCAGGCGGCCGGCAGCGGCTCGGCCTATGGGCTGGTGGCCCTTGACGGCATCTGGCCTGACGAGTTGCTATCGTTTGTACCGGGTGCAGCTTATTATTTCGATCTTGACACCCGTCCTATGCAACCTAAGTTTACCGATCCGGCAGTCATTGGCGCGCTGGAGTTTTTAGGCCAGATGGCTGAAGAAGGTGTCCTTTACCCCGAAACGCATTGGGTTTCGCGCCGGACTAATCGGGAGGAAGGGGAAGTGAAAGGTCAGGCTGGCAGCGTTATTAATCTAGGCCGAGCGGCAGTCTGGGGACATCCGGTTGGTTCCGGCGCTGGCGGTGGCAGCCGGGTGGCGTTTGGTGTCGCTCCTTTTCCGCAGAGGACGTTGCCCAACCTGGGTGGCAATGAGGGATCTGGACGGACTATGATGCTCTTTATCTCCCGGCGGTCGCCCGATCCCACCGCCTGTTGGGAATGGTTTAAGTTTCTAACTGCCCAGCCAGATGCATTCTTAGGCATTCCCGTCAGGCAGTCGGTGCGTGAGTCGCAAGTATGGCGGGATGCAGTCGGTGAAGAAACGGCCGTTGCCTATGAAATCATGTACTCCCGTCCGCAAGACTGGGAACCGGATATGGGTTGGGAGACATGGGCCTATCGCCTCTGGTGGGGGGATGCCCTGCTTTCGGTTTTTCAGGGAGAGGACCCAACGCTGGTTTTGGCCGAGGCACAGCGCCGGGCTGAGAGATTCTATGATTGTTACGCACCTTTGGCCAGGTTAGCTTCTCCCGACTTCCCAACTTACACTCAAGTCAGGGAGTGTGCCCAACAAGCGGACTCTGATTTTCGCTGGCCAGGTTAACCTATCCCTGCTTGCTGACCTGCACCCAAGTTTGAGAATGTTCCCGGTAAGCAGTTCCCGATTACTGGTGGTAAGTAGCCTGGATCGACACAATAATGGAGATCATGCGTATGCAAATTCAGATGATGAAGTTGCCAATAGTTAAGATAGTGGTCCTGCTCTTGTTCAGCCTGGCAGCTTGCCAAAATGTGACTGAGCCGGTGGAGGGTACGCCCCAACCAGACATGGCCGAGGTGGTGTTACCCGACGAGCATCTCATCCTGGCGGCTGACCCCACGCCAATGCCCACCCATACGCCGGTCATAACACCTACACCTACCATTGCCCCCACGCCCACCAGTCCACCGCTTTTCCAGGTACAGGACGGCACGCTCCTGGCGCTGGATGAGGCAACCGGTAGTTATGCCCCGGACCCCACCTTCCCCAGAGAACTCCAGGGCCAGGCAGCCGCCGTGCGCTACTTTGCCAGCGCCACCGGCCGCTATTGGGTCGCTTATGATGGCGACAATCAGGCCATTGCCGAACGATTCCCCGATGAAGATGAAGGCTGGACTAACTTGCTGGCCATTGTCGAAGAAGAGCCGGGCTTCAACCCCAACTGGGATCGAGAACTAATCGGCTTTGGCGAGCGGGACCTGGTGATTGTGGCTGAAACCGCTGGCATTGACCACTTCGAGTTTCTCTTTGTCCATTCGGAGTGGGCCAGGCAGCAGGCCACCGTCAGCGACTACCGCATTGACAACCCGGAGTCGCTGCATAAAGCCTTCAACTACCTACGGGCCACGGCCGCCAACCAGGGTCTCCTGGCCATCACCGAAAACGGCCTGGAGATTGTGCCCTCGATTCTGCCGCGCGGCTGGCAATTGCAGCCGGATGAAACGGGCGACCTGCAACTGTTGGACGGTGAGGGACAGCTCGTTACCGGTGAAGAGCCGCAGGATTACTTATTGTTTGAACGGATCACGATCGTCGTTTCTACGGGGCGGCCGGCCGTAGTCCTGCCGATGTACCGGAATACCGAAGATGAGAGCGAAACGCGCCACTTCCTGCAAGGGGGTCAGTTACTCATCCATCACTACATCCCCGAACGGCCGTTGCATGAGCGGTACATCGAAAACGGTAGTGATTGGGAAGCGGCGGCGTTGGGCTTGCGCCAGACCGGTGTTCTGCTAGCCAATCCACGTGAACTGCTAGAGCAGATTCAACATATCGGTTGGCAAGGTCAACTAAACAGGCCTCTTCGCCCAGCAGGAACTATCCTGGTGGATTTCTACGAATGGTATGTCGAAGGGCCGCAGCGTTTTGACCATTACCTGTTAGGTCGGGATCCGCAACAGTTTGAATTGTTGCCGAGAGCGTTTGACCAGTTGGCCGAAGCGGAAGCCTATTTCCCGCTCCGCTTCCGGCTGGATTTTGCGCAACCGTAACCCGGACATCCCTGTCCGGGCGCGTATCGGGCAGGGATGCCCGATTTGCGAAGGTGTTTGCCGCCCCGATGACAACAGCGAATTGGGGCAAGGAGCGAATAAGTGGTTGGGGGTGTGCCATTCGCTTCTGGCTGGCATGTGGTGTGGTGGGGGAACGGCCGTTTCGACAAGCTCAGTGCAAGCCGTTTTCCCCAGTTCACCTCGCTGTGCGGGGGAAATAGGAACTTCCGGGCGACTAAGCTATAATCTACCTATGACAACCGAAGTGAGCCACTATATCCCGTTGATTATTGAACGGCTGAAAGCAATCAATCCGGCCAAGGTCATTCTCTTTGGCAGCCAGGCGCAGGGAACGGCCGTGGCAGCCAGTGACCTGGACTTGCTGGTTGTTACCAACGACAACAAGCTGCCTCAAACCTACCGTGAGAAAGAAGAAATCTACCTGGAAGTGGCCCGACTACTACGCGACATTCGCGGCGCTATACCAATGGACCTGATTGTCCATACCCGCCCTATGCACGCCCGATTTATCGAGATGAACAGTCTTTTTGCCAGAGAACTATTGCAGAAAGGGATACTGCTTTATGAAAGCGATCACTCGTGAATGGCTGGATCGGGCCAAAGATGATTTGCTGGCCGCCAGCCTGCTTTTAGCCCAACCAGAATTGACCAACATGGTTGCCTTCCATGCTCAGCAAGCCGTGGAAAAGAGCCTGAAAGCCCTTCTGGAAGAAGTAGATATTGCCTTTATCAAAACTCATAATCTGGCCCGCCTCTATAGCTTGATTGAACCCCACGTATCTCTATCGCTTGATCAGGATATGCTGGATCGCTTGGACGCCGTTTACATAGAATCGCGCTATCCGGGCGAAATGGGATTGCTCCCTTATGGAAAGCCCACACAGAAAGAGGCAAAACAGTTTCACGACTTCGCCCAACATCTCTATGAGCAGGTCCAGGCAGGTCTGGCAACGGATGAAGACAGCGATTCATCCACACCAGAGACAGCTTAGCCACCTGGCTGCTGAGCGGCAGCGGCGCCAACCACCCCCAGAATATTGGTGGTGGTATCTGGACGTATTGGCCCAACCCCCACTCCGGCAAAGAATAGCCGCCACTGCTCCCCTCCCCGTATGAAAGTCTGACTGTAGCCGCTGCGGCATCCTACCACAGTGCCGGCCGATCTGGTTCCTTTTCAACCTACGTTGTTGTCACGGAACGGCCGTTTCGACAAGCTCAGTGCAAGCTGTTTTTCCCAAATTCCCTAACTTTTCGGCCGTTGTGGTCCCTGCGGGGGTCTAATCGTGGCTACGGCCGTTTTTCTGGCCAGGCCATATGATGAATCCGGCGATCTGCCTGGTAATAGGCTATCTGTGCCTCTGACACTCTGACAACTTTGCCCATACGTGCCGCTTTCGACTTGAACTCAGGCATACGAAACAGTTGGCGTAACCAGGTAGAAATTTCAGCAGGTAGGTTTTCATCAACAACAATCATGGGGTTTCTGGAAGCTAAACTGCCAGGGGGAGAAAGGCCTGTGTTGATTCGATCAGCGCTTCATTGGCCAGATAGATGGCTTCTTGGATTGCCTCTTGACTCAAGTTGCTCACTTCGTATTCGGCAATAATATCCTGGCTGCTCATGCCGGTAGCCAACAACGCCAACACAACAGCTACCTCTAACCGCGTGTATTTGAAAGTGGGTCTACCGCCGCACACGCCAGGGGCCATCACAACATAATCACCGAGCGGATAGTAACTGTAAATTTCACCACCGACTTCTTCATGAACCAACTCGTTTGCATCAGTTTGCTTTAACATACCGCTATTATAACATACAACTTGGGGCAAGGAACACGGCCACTTCGACAAGCTCAGTGCAAGCTGTTTTTCCCCAATGCACCCGACTTTACGGCCGTTTTGTTGCTGCTACTTTTCTCTCAGCCTGCTAACCAAACAACTCGGTGTGGCTACCCGTTCTGGCCAATTGCAACTCTTCGGCTTCTACACGGTAAATAAGCAGCCAGTCTGGCTGGATGTGGCATTCGCGAAAACCGCGCCAGTTGCCAACTAATGCGTGGTCGCGGTATTTTTCATCAAGCGGTTCCTGAGCAGCCAGGGTAGCAACGACCGCTTGCAACTTTGCCAGATCAA
This sequence comes from Anaerolineae bacterium, assembly GCA_007123775.1. GTDB lineage: Bacteria > Chloroflexota > Anaerolineae > Promineifilales > Promineifilaceae > SLGK01. Next base: position 6,429 of record SLGK01000183.1, read on the forward strand.
CCCCTTGACGACGCAACCGCTTAACATCACGCCGAAAGCGCGTCGCCTGGCGGATTGTGAGCGGCATTGATTAGCGCTCCCAATCGGCAAACAGTTCATCGGCCGTTTCGAATACCTGCCCCCCTTTTGCTTCCAGTTCGGCCATGGCCCGAATCGTCTCCGCATTGGGCATTTTGGCCGTCGGCTGAAAAGGCAGTCCCCCTCTGTTCACCGTCTGCTGTAAAAAGATGCGGATGGCCTGGGCTGTGGTCATCCCCATGGCGGCAAAAACTGCTTCGGCCTCTTGTTTAAGCTCAGGATCGATCCTGGCCTGCACTGTACTGTTTGGCATACTTTTTCTCCTGCTGTACCTTGACCCTTTATTGCCAGCATTTGGCTGCATTATACAACCAAATGACTGCAAGTTACAAGTAATTATAACCCCAACTGGCGACATAAGATCAGCACAAGTTTGTTGGGCTGCAAGCCAACGAGTACAACGGCCAACATTCAGCCCAATCTGAGCGTCTGGCCCAATTCCCCTAACTTTTCGGCCGTTGTGCCTCTCTGACCCCATTACACTGCCAGGGATTGAGAGCCGGCAGATTGAAAATCATGTTATAATAAATGGAAATTGGAAGAAAAGGCGGTGGATAAGTTATGTTGCTTAGTTATCGTGGCGTTGTTAAAGATGGCAAGGTAGAAATAGAAGATGTGGCCCTGCCGGACGGCACGGAAGTTGTGGTGGTCACGCAATCACTCTCTTTATCCGTGGTTGAACAAAAAGAGCGACTGGCCGCATTGTCTGTTGGCGCCTGGCAGCAGCCTTTTAGCGATTATGCACAGGTGTTAAAAGAAAACCCCGCTGAAGCTGACATTACCACCGTACCCGATACAGACTTAGATGAATTAGTGCATGAAGCCAGACGCGAGCAGCCCTGATGAATCTGGTTATAGATACAGGCGTCTTGCTCAAGATGGCGGGGGCAGGCATACATTCGCCGCTCTTTGTAGCCTGGCAGGCGCACCGCTTTGATCTCTATCTTTCTCACGAGATGTTATCAGAATTGGAAGATGTGCTTTCTCGTACACATATACAGAAGTTTGTTCACCCCAATAGCGGCCAGCGTTTTTTAACACTGCTGGCTGAACGAGCGATATTTGTACAACCAGCCACCCAATTCCCTCACAGTCGCGATCCGGATGATGATAAGGTGATAGCCACGGCCGTTGCCGCCGAGGCCGACTACCTGATAACGGTTGATAAAGACCTGTATGACGATGCGGTACTGGTAGCGACGCTGGCCGAACAGGGAATTCAGGTGATGCAGCCAGGCCCGTTCCAGGTTTTGTTGCGCTAACGGCTTGATAACGGCCGTTTACCCCCCATTTCCCTAACTTTACGGCTGTTGTGGTCCCTGCGGGCGTCTGATACTATAGAGCAGTGTCAGGCACGGGGCAGCAGGCGTATCGTTGACCAGGACACCGCTGGTTCCTTGCCAGGCGCTACAGAAGACAAGAACAGTACCATAGCGCTATTGCGGGGGGGGGGGTAGGATATGATAAGATAAGATCTGTTGTCAACTATGTGGCTTTTGCACAATTCTGCCAGAGAATTACTGCCCATCACAGCCATCACCAAACCCACAACCTGATCAGCGCCAACAAGCCACATCGCGCATACCAATTATTTTAGGTGTTCAACATGTGCGTAACACACCTGGGCAACACCAAAGGGATAAATAAAAATAATCTGCGTTTATCCGCGTTAACCCTTCGATTTCACTCAGGACAGGTCTGCGTCCTATTTTATACGAGGAGATGATGCTGCCCTATCTACTCACCTTTTGCCGCCTGGTGATTGGCCTGGCTTTTGCCCTCTCGTTTGTGGGCAAAGTGCGGGACGCGAGCCAGTTTACGGAGACGATCCGGAAATTTGACCTGCTGCCCCCAGGGTGGGCCGGCCCGGCGGCCGCGCTGTTCCTGGGCGGCGAAGCAACCGTGGTGGCCTTGCTCATTCTCGGCGGCCGGCTGCTGCCCCTGGCCTTTGCCCTGGCCGGCCTGCTGCTGACCGTATTCAGCCTAGCCCTCCTCTCGTCGCTGTGGCGCGGTATTGAGACGGCGTGCAACTGCTTTGGCGCCAGCCAGAAGCCGCTGACCTACTATGACGTGGGGCGAAATGCCGGTTTTATCCTGCTGGCCGCCGCCGGCCTGGGGATGGCCGGCGCAACCGATACGCTGCCGGCCCTGGCCTTCATCGAATACCTGTTTATTTTTATTATTGCCGCTGTCTTTCTTCTGCTCTGGACCAACTTGAGTGAAATTGCAGCCTTGTTGCAGGCTACCTAAATAACGAGATTTCGGCTGCAAGAAAGATATGAAATGGGACGTAGATTAACGCAGATTACGCAGATTTTTCTGTTTTTTATCGGCGTTAATCCTGAAAGCTTGTGTTGAGCTTGCCGAAGTATCTGCGTCCTATTAATCAAAGTCCCGTTGTCGTACTCAATGAGAACGCTGTTATGGAATCTTTACTACTGATCAGTTCGATTTTGGTGTGGCCTGTGGTGGGAATCAACCTGCTGCTAACCATAGCCCTTATTCGCCGGCAGCAAAAGACGGCCAAACGACCTGAAATGCTGCCGGTAGGCACAGAGGC
>SLGK01000220.1 GCA_007123775.1 Anaerolineae bacterium
AGAGTGTAGAGTACAGAGTGTAGAGTACAGAGTGTAGAGTACAGAGTGTAGAGTACAGAGTGTAGAGTACAGAGTGTAGAGTACAGAGTGTAGAGTACAGAGTTCTCTATCTCTATCTCTACACTCTATCTCTACACTCTATCTCTACACTTCATTTAAGGAGTTCCACTACCTATGCCCGTAGATATTTTGATTGGCGCTCAGTGGGGTGATGAAGGCAAGGGCCGCTTTACGGACCTGCTGGCGGCTGATATGGCCATTGTCGGCCGTTACAGCGGCGGCGACAACGCCGGTCATACCGTTACCATTGGCACCGAGATATTCAAACTACATTTAATTCCCTCCGGTATCATCCACGAGGGCGTTGTCTGCCTGATTGGCGGTGGCACGGTTGTCAACCCGGCCGTGCTGCTGCGTGAAATGGCCGGCCTGGCTGAGCGGGGTATTTCAGTCAGCCCTGACCGGCTCAAGTTGAGCCGCAAAGCGCACCTGATCACACCCGCCCACATCGCGTTAGACAAGGCTAAAGAGGCGGCCAGAGGTGAAAGCGCCATTGGCACGACGCTGCGCGGCATTGGCCCGGCCTATACCGACAAAGCCGCCCGCGTGGGACTGCGTGCCGGCCTGCTGGCTGATCCGGAAGGGCTGGCGGAGGCAATCTTTGCCCACGTCGAAGCCCACAATCAGACGCTGACCCAGATTTACGGCGTTGACCCGCTGGACCCAACGGCCGTTGCTGCCGACTTTGCCAGTTACGCCCAACAACTGGCCCCCCATCTGGTCGATGAGGCTGTTTTGCTACACGAGGCATTGGCCCAGGGCCAGCCTATCCTGGCCGAAGGGGCGCAGGGCACGCTGCTTGACCTGGACCACGGCACCTATCCCTTTGTGACCAGCTCTCACCCCACAGCGGCCGGGGCTTTGGTAGGGTTAGGTATCGGACCACGCCACGTAGGGCGGGTAATCGGCGTGGCCAAAGTATTTACCAGCCGGGTTGGCAGCGGGCCGTTTCCGTGTGAGCTGACGGGGGAAACGGCCGTTCGTCTGCGCGGCACGGGTGAAAATCCCTGGGATGAATACGGCACGACCACCGGGCGGCCACGTCGCGTGGGCTGGCTCGATCTGGTGGTATTGCACCACGCCGTGCGCGTCAACAGCCTGACCGAGCTGGTACTAACCAAGCTGGACGTTCTGAGCGGTCTGGAAGAGATTCCCGTCTGTGTGGCCTACGAAATGGACGGTCAGACCACCACCTACCTGCCGCCAGACCAGGCCCAGCTAAGTCGCTGCCGCCCCGTCTACGAAACCTTGCCGGGTTGGGCCGAGGATGTAACCCAGGCCCGCGCCCTGGCCGAGCTACCGGCCAACGCCCGCCGCTATATCGAATTTATCAGCGAGACGTTACAGACGCCTGTTTCTTACGTGTCGGTCGGACCGGCACGCAACCAGGTGGTAACGGTACGGAATGACCTATGAGCAAGAATTTACTTTTAACGTTGCTAACCGGTTTGTTGTTCGGCTTACTGCTGCCGGGATGTGGTGCGGCTGATGAAGCGGCTGCGCCACCGCCGCCAGCTCAACCCGGTATACAAATAGCTGAGGAAGTCCCGGCAGAGCCGCAATTGTCCCTCCCGGATGAGGCACCACTGCTTGTTTTTAAGCGCACGGGGGGCTATGCTCAAATGGAAGATGAATGGCAGTTGTTTGGCAACGGCCTGATAGTCAATGAGCGCAATAATCAGGTGCAGCAGGTAGACCCGAACGCAGTGGTCGCGCTGCACCAGGATATGGTTAACAATGGTTTCATGAACCTGGCCCCCGACTATCTGCCGGCCGAAACCGATAGCGAGCGCTTTATCTACACAATTACTTTGATTGACGGCGACAACCGCCATACCGTTGTCACCAGCGACACTGCGCCTGACAGCCCTGACTGGCTACGTGAAAGCCTGGGGCGTATTGCCACGCTGCTGGTTAGTCAGAGGGAGTAGTGCGTAGTACGTAATGGGTTTACGCACTACGCACTTCGCTCTACGATCTACAAATTAAACTTCACGTTAATTACATCCCCATCCTGCACAATGTAGGTCTTGCCTTCCTGGCGCAGCTTGCCGGCGGCGCGGGCATTGGCCAGACTACCGGCCGCAATCAGGTCGTCGTAGGCCGCCGTCTCGGCCCGGATGAAACCTTTGGCCAGATCGGTATGAATGACGGCGGCGGCAACAACGGCCGTTGCTCCCCGCTGTACCGTCCAGGCCCGCACCTCGTCTTCACCCACCGTAAAGAAAGATTGCAGCCCCATCAGATCATAGCTGAGGCCAATGACCCGATCCAGGCTCAGTTCGGTGACGCCATACTCCTCCATGAACATGGCCAACGATTCCTCATCACCCGCGCGGCTCAGTTGGGATAGCTCCATTTCAAGTTTACCGCGCAGGTTAACGACGATGGTACGTGGCCAGTCGTAATCGAGCATCACCTCATCCTGGTCGTCGCCGATGTTGACCATGACCAACTTAGGTTTAAGCGTGAGCAGGCCGTAACCGCGCAGCGATTTCTCTTGCTCCTCGTCCAGGTCAAGTACGCGCAGCGGCTTTTCATCGCTGAGAGTAGCCTCCATTTGCTGGAAGAGAGCCAGCTCGCGCTGGGCGGCGGCTTTGTCTTTGACCGCGCCTCGCGCCAGCCCCTCTTCCAATTTTTGGATGCGCCGTTCGATGATGCCCAGGTCGTTGAGCAAAAACTCAGTATCCAGGGCGTCCAGGTCGCGGGCAGGGTCTACGCTGCCATCGGGATGGGGCACCAGCTCGCTGTCGAAAGCGCGGACCACGTGGACAAAGCCATCTAGCCCGGCCAGGTGGTTGAGCAAAGACGGGGGTAAGCCGCCGCTTTCGGCCATATCTTTTTGCAGTCCGGCAATGTCGGTGTAGGTGATGCGGGCAAAGGTCGTCTTTTTCGGGTTGAACATCTTTGTCAACACGTCTACACGGGGATCGTACACATCGACAACGGCCGTTACTACGTCAAATCGTCCCCCCATACTCTGCCCGGTCGGGGCATCGCCCCACGTTAGCGCATTAAAAATAGTGGTCTTGCCCGCGCTCGGCAGGCCAATAATACCTAGTTTCATGGTTGGTCTCCGTAAGTGTAGAGATAGAGTTTAGAGATAGAGTTTAGAGATAGAGTTTAGAGATAGAGTGCAGAGATAGAGGATAGTAAATGCTACACTCCGCACTCCGTACTCTACACTCCGTACTCTAGCTGATCGACGGAGGAGTATAGCAGAAAACCGACAAGCAAACAGACCTATTTTTGACCGGCGTTTGGCCTACGGATTATTAGACTAACCGCCGGGCTATTGCCATGTGATCTTTTCCAGCTAAAATACATATGCGGTTGATCCCTTTGGTTACAGACGGTGCGACGTGACCCAAAAGCGTCAGGTCGCACCCTCTGGGTCTCATGGTAGGCCACTTGAAATCTTGCTGTCTAAGTTGATTGTCCAAAAATGGGTTCCGCCCAGACCTGCGAGGTCTCGCACACCTCGCAGGTTTAAAATGGGAAGGCACTCAAATATAGCTTCAGGTACACAATATGCATCGTATCTTCATTGGTCTCATTGTTACTACACTTTGGTTGGGGGTTGCCTGTACGGCTCCTGTCACGGCTACAACAGCACCGCTGGCGGCCGATATTGAAAAACCAGCGGCCGTCTCGGAAACGGCCGTTACTGCCGAAGCACCGCTGGCCGTAGAGCCAGAACAGCCAGAGGTGGTCGAGCTGGCCGTCGTCACCGAGCCGGAACCCGAACCTGAAACAGAGCCGGAAGCGAACGTGGTTGATCTGGCCCTGGCCGAGAGCCAAACGGCCGTTTCTGCCCCAGATCGCGTTACCAACAGCCCAACGCGACAAACCATCAATCGGGCCGACCTGCCCGTTACCCTGGTCCCGATTGAATCACCGCTCGTATCGCTGCGGGCGCCGGTCGATGTGGTGCCTATTCCCGACGGCAGCAACCGCAATTTGCTCGTTGACCGGGTGGGTCTGGCCTACTTCCTCAACCCATCCGGCCGCATCCCAATGGAGCCGTTTATGGACATGCGTTCCTTGCTAGAGCGCAATCCGACCGGGATGGATGGCTATGGGTTGCAAGGGCTGGCCTTTGACCCTGATTTTAGGGAAAACGGCCGTTTCTACATCCTGTACAGTCAACCCCAATCAGACGGCAGCGGCTACCAGGGCATTTTGGCCGCGCTTAATACCCGACCGCGCAATGCTGACGCCGCCGACCCGGACACGGCCGCAACGCTGGTGACGTTTGATCTGGATCAGCCTGTCGGTCAATTGGCGTTGGCTGAGACTACGCTGCGCGTTACCTGGGCCGGGCCAGATGCTGACGCCACCCGTTGCGTGGCTTTCAACGGCACGACCCAAAGTTGCCCTGACCCGGCAGATGCCCTGCCCTCTTTGCCCGACGCCCTGACTGACAGCCAGAGTCAGCTTGAACTGCTGCCCGGCTTCACCTACCAGGGCGTGGCCTTCCCCTCCTTTATGGACCGCTACCTTTTTGCCGGCCAGGATGGGGAGATGGGCCGTTTGTTTATTGCTGAGGCTCCGGCCCACGAAGACCGGCCCTGGCGCACCAGCTATATGCACATCATGAATGGGGAAAACGGCCGTTTTCCGGCCACCTTCCACACCATCAGCCGTGACGCCTTTGGTGAGTTTTATCTGCTAACCCAACCGCAAGAGGGTGTAAACGGCCGTATCTACAAGCTACAGCCCCACATCGAGCTAGAGCGCAGCCTGATCGATGGCGAACCCAACGACTACATGCCCCTGCGCGTTACCTACGCCCGCATCTTCCGCGAGACGCGCGTCTACCCCACCCTCGACGCGGTACGTGCCGGTCAGCCGAGCGGCACCCACGGTGGCGGCAGCTATTGGATCACTATTCGCGGCGAAGAAATCGTCAATGGTAAGAAATACTACTACGCCCACTGGAGCTGGGGCACGTTTGCCTGGCTGTCGGCCGAAGATTTACTGGTCGGCGACCTGAACTCCCGGCTGAAAGGGTTTGATCTAGCCAAATATGAAGGTGGCTATCCGGTAGCCATGGCCCGCCGCCCTGTCTTCGTCCGCGCTATCCCCGGCCCGATTATTGATGAGACGGTCGTGGGCTACCTGGACCCCTATGACGTGGTCAACGTCTACGAAACTAGCCGCTACGTCACCGAAGAAGGGGACAATGAAACCTGGTACCGAATTGGCGTGGACCAATGGGTTCACAGCGACTTTGTGCGCCTCTTTGCCACCAGTCCTCGCCCGGAAGGGGTTGGCCCCAATGACAAATGGATTGAAATCAGGCTGCCGGAACAGACGGTGATTGCCTACGAAGGGGACAAGCCGGTACTGGCAACGCTGTCGGCTACCGGCCGGCCTCGCTTTGAAACAGAACCCGGACTGTTCACGGTCTGGTCCACGCTGCGCGAAGGGCCAATGGAGTGGGAACGGGCCGTACCCCCCTATAGTCTGGCCAACATTCCCTGGATCATGTACTTCAATAGAGATCAGGCGCTCCATAACTCCTACTGGCATGATGAGTATGGGATGGTTCGCAGCGCGGGTTGCGTCAACCTCAGCCCCCATGATGCCTACTGGCTGTTCCACTGGGCCTTCCCCGACCGGCCCAATGTGCGTATCTATGACATCGACCTGGATGTAGACCCCACGATTTGGGTGTACGTCCACGAGCGGCCGCTAGACATGGATGAGCAGTTGACCCTGCACCAGATTAACCAGACTGAATGGCCAGGAACGGCCGTGCCTAAGTAAATTATGTAGCGCGTGGTGGGTAATGCCTGGCAAGCATTACCCATCACGTTCTACTGCCCCATTTTACAACCGGTTTATAACCAAAATTCTCCCCTTTTTTTGCTACAATTAAATCAGTCACAGTCATTGTCACCCGTGGATGTCAGGGTGCCTGGCCACTTCTATCATAAGCTGACTTGAGCAAACGATCGGCCGCTGGCCGAGCCGCAGCCATTTGATGTGCTGTATTGATGGTCTGCATAGATAGAAGCTGCCGCTCAGGCCCACACACGCCCACAAAGTCAAAAAACGACAGTCGCCGGTGAAACTTTCGTCCTCTGGTGGATGTTTGCTAACGCGGGCATGAGCCTGCCCCAAATAACGCAAAAGGAGCAGATAATGCGTGTTAAAAGAATTGTCGGTTGGTTGATTGTTGCCGTGTTGGGATTTTTGTTTGTGGGGCCGGGAACGGCCGTGGCCTCTCCATGCACTTCATTTCAAACAGGTAATTGGAACGATGTTACAACTTGGAGTTGCGCTGCCGTTCCAACAGATGGCAATGATGTCATCATTCAGTCGCCGCATATTGTCACCATCACTGCAAATAGCGATGCGAAAACAGTAACAATTGAAGACGGTGGTACATTGCAGTTTGATAGTAATGTTACTTTGTTTCTTCGCCCAGCCAATGGTGATACTGCTTTCAATCTTGTAGATGGGGGAGATTTCGTCACAAATAATACCGGAACTGTCAGAATCAACGTTGCTTCTGCCAGTAGCCAAGCCTCTATAGAGGGTAATCCATCTTTCCACAACTTGACATTGGCACGCCTTTCAAGCGGTCGTGGTGTTGTGGACTTTATGGGAAACAGTCTTACGGTTAGCAATCAACTCCAGATAAACACAACAACAACTTTCAACGTTGAAGACAAAATAGTCAACATTGGTTCAATAGTGTTTACTAACACTAGCCTCACGACTACAGAGCAACGGTTGAATTTTACGGACTCAGCAGTAACCATTGGTTCTGCGCTTCCATTTGTATCCAGTGGCTCTACAACATTTGGCACAATCGATTTCACAAATGCCACCGTTGCTGTTTTGGGCGACTTGACTCCTCGCCAGGGAGTTGGAGCGAATGCCTGGACATTCACTGGTAGTACAGTTGTCTTTGCCGGTTCTAGCTTACAAACTGTAGATGGTACGTTAAATTTTGCTAATGTTATAGTGAACAATGGCGCTACCGTTGAGATCGCCTCAAATACAGTTATCGCTAATTCCCTCACCAACAACGGCCGAATCCAACAGACCCAAGACGTAACTGGCCCTGGCGACTTTGCCTTCCTCGGCTTGGGCAGTTATGGCGGCGTGATTCTAAACAGAGGAACGACCGGGAGCGACCTGGGAGAGACGACCGTTATCATTCGCGGCAACCAGATTTGCAATGTGGGCGATGAACTGATTAATCGCTGTTTTGACATTTCACCGACTAACAACAGCGGCCTGGAGGCTACTGTCACCTTCTTCTGGTCGCAAGGCGAGCTAAACGGAAATCAGTGCGATGCTATGAACGCCTACCGCTGGAATGGCGCTGCGTGGGATCTGCCTCTAACGCTCGATGGCAGCTATGGCGATTCTCAGGGCCGCAACTGTCCGCAAGGCTTGCAGTCCTTGCGCGTCAGAGAAGTGACCGAATTCTCACCCTTTGGATTAAAGAGTGGCACATCACCAACGGCCGTTACCCTGGCTAATATCGGGGTGAATACGGCCGTATCGCCATTCATCCTGCTTATACTACTACTGCTTATCACCGGGACCGCGCTGAGCGTGACGGCCGTTCGTCGTCAGACCCCCACCACCTGATCCCCCTTCTTTTCAGACCTGACAGGTTTTTAGAAACCTGTCAGGTCTCCAAAAACCGACCAACAGGCTACAAAAGTCCTACCCGCTTTTGTAGTCTCTCCATGCTTCATACGCCCCATTATCGTGTATAATACCGGCATAGACGCATTTGCTGGAGGTCATGCCATGCCCGACACACGCCAAAATGAGCCGAAAACCGATAACAGCCGGCTGCGGCTGCTGATCGCCGACGACAAGACTGAGACCCGCCGCAGCACCCGTCTCATGCTCACGCTGATGCCCAATGTCGAAGTGGTCGCCCTCGCCAAAAACGGCCAGCAAGCCATTGAGCTGGCCCGGCAGTATCAGCCCGATATTGCCCTCATGGACGTCAACATGCCCGGCCTGAACGGGCTACAAGCCATTGCCGCCATGCGCCAGCACCAGCCTGCGCTCGTCTGCGTCGTCATTTCGGCCGAGCAGCAGCGCCATACTTTCACCGAAGCGATGGCCGTCGGGGCGCAAGGCTTTATCATTAAACCATTTACCTCTGATCAACTGGTTGAGACCATCACAAGGGTGGGTAAAATCGTGGAAGAAAACAAGCGGCAGACGGCCGTTAACGCCCGTATTCAGCGCGAACGGGACCTGTTATTGCGCCAACTGGCCTTTGACTACATGCAGGCCCAGCGCATGGACGACAGAGCGCGGCTCATTTACGAAAGGCTGGCACAAGACGAAGCGTGTGACCGGCGCATTCTCATCTCGCTGGCCATGATTTATGTAGCGCAGCAAGAATGGTCCAGGTTGAAGCAGCTTATTGCCCGGCTAGAGCAGCCAGAGGCAGCCTGATAACAAACCTACGAGGTTTGTGAAACCTCGTAGGTTTAGCGGCCATCGGTTCACGCCAACTCGTCCGGGTCAGCCTGCACCGTATCCAGGTGTTCGAGCATATCCTCTACGGCCTCGATCACGTCCTCGTCTACCTGCGAATAATCACAAGCTTCACACACCCAGGTCGGCACGTCTTCTAACGTCAGGGTGTGGCCTTCATAGTCAACCGTATAATCAAGTAATTCTTCAACCATCATAGATTGGCAATAGGGGCATTTCATAGTACATTTCCTTTGGAGCTAGAGTGTAGAGATAGAGTGTAGAGTGTAGAGTGTAGAGTGTAGAGTGTAGAGTGTAGAGTGTAGAGTGTAGAGTGTAGAGTGTAGAGTATAGAGTGTAGAGTGTAGAGATAGAGTTTGAGGCAGGGAACTTAGTTTTTGAAAATGACAGAACATCCGTAGCCTCTGCTTTTCCTCTAGCTCTAGCTAAGCTTTTCACTCTACACTCTACACTCTAAACTCTACACTCTACACTCTAAACTCTATCTAACCAGTTATGGACGACTCAAAACTAACCGAACTGCGGGCCAGGATGGTGCGGCAGCAGATTGAGGAGCGCGGCATCAGGGACGAGGCTGTATTGCGGGCTATGCGAATCGTGCCGCGCCATCTCTTCGTGCCAGAGCGCTACCAACACCGGGCCTATGATGATGGGCCGCTGCCCATTCTGGCCCGGCAAACCATCTCTCAGCCCTACGTGGTAGCCCTGATGATTGCCCAACTCATGCTGTCACCAGACGACCGGGTGCTAGAAGTAGGCACCGGTTCTGGCTATGCCGCAGCCGTGTTAAGCCGAATGGTGGCCCAGGTTTACACGATTGAACGGCATGAAAAGCTGGTGACTTATGCCCAGGCCCGTTTCGAGCGGCTAGGTTATGATAATATTCAGGTACGGCATGGGGATGGCACGGAGGGTTGGCCCGACCATGCCCCTTATGACGGTATTGTGGTAGCGGCCGGCGGGCCCTCTATTCCTGACCCGTTACGGCAACAGTTGGCCGTGGGCGGCCGGCTGGTTATCCCTGTTGGGCGCAAGCAGCGGCAGCAGTGGCTCGTGCGCCTTACCCGGCTCGGCCTGAACCAATTTGAAGCGGAGCGGTTGAGTCCGGTGGCTTTTGTACCGCTTATTGGCGCGGCCGGCTGGAGTCAGGAGGAGGATTGAAAACGTGTCTCTGAGAATTGCTCCAATCTAACAGCCTGTCGGAGAACCAATTTATCGCCGAGGCATCCTTACCTCGGCCTAGTGGGCACGCGGTCAGAGACCGCGGCTACTTTTCCGACAGACTGCTGGCTCAAAACCAGACATAGAGCAGTGTAATGGCCACGGCCGTTATCGTAATATTATCAATGCCCCAGGGCGAAACCGCTTCAACCAGCGTGGTCGAAAGCGCAATAGTAAAAGCGGGCAAGAAAGCGTCGGCCGGCGTCAGGTCGGGCGTACCGGGCAAAACCCACAGAGCCAGCCAGGTAAACAGCAGTGTGGCAAAAAAGAAGCCGGTCGAGCCTTCCCAGGTGCGGTTGTTGGCTTGAAAAGCGTAAACGTGACGGCCGTAATGATAACCCACCACCGGCGCCAGTCCATCACCCCAGGTCAGCGGCATCAGCGCCGCTACCAGCAGCGGCGGATGCGCCCAGAAAATAACGGTCACAATGGCCGCCATAATGGGAAAATAGACCGTACCCAGGTTGGCCTCATTGCTGCTCTTCATTGACTTGATCAGCCCGTAGCGCCAGTCAAACCAGTTAAAGACGGCAAAACCGGCACAGGCCAACACAAAATACCAGGGCACGGTAAAAATAAAGGGAAGCGCCCAGCTCATCATGCCCACGCTAATGTGGATAAATTTGCGCGTAAAGCGGGACGACAAGCTGAACTGATAGCGCAGCAGCTCGGCCAGGCCCAACATCAGCCCCACATACAAAACAGAGATAAGTAATCCAAGCCAGTCGTTCATAGTAGCATAGTAGCGAAGTGGCGAAGTGGCGGAGTAGCGTGTTGCCACCTCGCCACCTTGCCACCTGGCTCCTCTTAAACAATCAGATGGTCATACAACATATCCAGGCTGAGTTCGGGCACAACGGTATCATGTACTTGCAGCGTCAGGCCGGCCGCTGCCGCCCCCAGTCGCATCGACTCGACCGTCGGCAGGTCGTTGATCATGCCAAAGATGATAGCGGCCGTAATAGCGTCGCCGGTGCCGGTGCTGTCTACCATATCGCTAAAACGGGCCGGAATTGTGCCCATTTCGTCAGAAGTGGCATAGGTGAGACCGAAATCAGAAAGCGTTATTACGGCGTGTTGTACACCGGCGTGTACCAATTGGCGGGCCAACCGAATACTGACGTCGGCGTCACTGCGGTCAACGTCATCTAATTGACTCAGTTCAATCGCTTCGACCTCATTGGGCACAACCAGATGCAGATGGGGCAGGTACGGCCGTAACTTATACGCCAGCCGGGCCGAGGAAGGGTCGGCACAAAGAGGGACCCGATACTGAGCCGCTAATCCTACCGCTGCTTTCAAAGTCGCCGGTGTCAGGCTACCATCTAACACCACCATATCCGCCTCAGCAAATAGCGCTCGCACCTGGTTCAGATAATCAGGCGTAATGTGATTCATCACCCGCACATCATCCAACGCCACCGACAGCGTGCCATCTCGCTCCAACAAAGCAATGTACGCACCTGTATTCTCCCCCGGAATGACCTGCACGTAATCGATGTTAACGCCAGCATCAGCCGTTTGTTCCAACAAGCGCTGGCCGGTGAAATCTTCGCCAACGGCCGACAGCAGCGTTACCGTTGCGCCTAATCGGGCCAGGTTCTCAGCCACGTTACGGGCCGTGCCACCGCGTGTCGAACGGATGGTGGCCGGATTTGACGTGCCCGGGGCCAGGCCCACATCCGGCATTCCCTTAATATCGAGCAGCGTTGCCCCAATCAGCAGAACATGATCATCCATTTCCTGTTTATCCTTTGGGCAGGTTAGGACCATGCCCCTGTACCGCGTTACGACTCAAATTAGGAAAGGGTCAGCCGGCCGCTGAAGCTGCCTGACAACACCCTATCATCAACTACACCAACGATATTGGGGACCAAACACCCACAACAGTACCCACAACCATGTGCTTATCAATGGCGATCCGTCTCTGACTTTCTACGTTCAATTCAAAATCATCTGCTCGCGGATCGCCAAAGGTAGCCCACTCAATCGGCCTGACACCTTCCGGTTCGCCCGCATAGTAAATGCGAAACCGATAACCAAGTTCAGCCTTAGTGTCAAGAGGTTTGACAATGACGCCACCACGAACATTGTTTTGGGCTTCTTTGATAACAATTGCGCTCCCAAATTCGACAGCGCCCTCTCTTTCAACCAGCAGACAGGCGCCTGTGGGAAAACGTTCTGCGGACAACTGTCCGGCTGGGGCCACCACTTCGTACCACACAAACTGCTCACCGCGCATCAGATGGCTAGGAACGGGCGTTGGAGAGTTCATACGGTCGATAGGCCGCGGTGTCCGACCCGGCGTATGGCCTTCAGCGGCGGTTTTGCCTTCTTCAATAGGCTCTTGCGGCGGCTGCGAACGGCCGTTTTCGGCCCCGCTCCTTGCGGCTCCACTGCTATTGTCAACCGGCTGCCTGACCGTTCCTGACGACGGGGGCGCGATGATCTGTGGCGGTTCGGCATCCGGTGGCCACATCTCAGCCAGCAAAATTTTCTTGTTAACGACCAAATCTTCTTGTAGACGGTTCATAAAGACCTGGACGTTTTGATTGCTGCTAAACGTAAGCCGGCGCATGAGCGGCTCGATCAAACTAAACTGGTGCAGGGCAGCCTCGTATTCCTGATCATGGTAATAGACCACCCCCTGGGCATAATGGGTCAGACAGACAGCGGCCGTTTCGCTTACAAACTGCCACTGACGACGTGCCTTCTCAAACTGCGCGGTGGCAAACTGGCAGTCTGCCCGATAATACAGAAAGATCAGCCCTATCTGAAATTCACAAAGACCCAACTGGAGATGCCGCCGCTGTGACCGATTGATACGCTGTGCCTGGGCCAGCGCTTGCCGGGCCGGGTTGCCCAATTCAGTCAGGGGATAACGACTCTGAATGTCACGCAGCCAAATAACCTCCGGGCTTTCTTCCTCGCTGTAGGTATACAACAACGCTGCCAACTCTTCTGCTACCGGTCGCAACCGTTCCAGCCGGGCAACAAAACGAGCTGGCGGCGTCTGCGGTAGGCCATAGGGACGAGTGGTGGGGTCTGTCATGCTTGCTGACCCCCATCATTTTGTGGATTCAGGTAGGGGGGCGCAACCTGGCGCCGTATCTGACTGAGACGGGGTAGCACTGCCTGGCTGACCGGACCGGCCTCATCTGACTGACGGGCCATCCTTTCCAAAGCCTCGATGAGACGTAGGGCTAACACGTCGCGCATGGTGCTGGGACTGCCCTGCTGCCGGGCCAACTGAACACCTTCGACAATGGCCTGCATCATCATGATCTCGGCTTCGGTACGGGCGATGTCGATCTCTTGCAGGGCTTCAGCCTCGCCATCGGCCACGGCAATGTGGCGTTTGATTTCCCAACGGCTCTGCCAAAGCGTCACAACCTGGTCAATTACGGG
This sequence comes from Anaerolineae bacterium, assembly GCA_007123775.1. GTDB lineage: Bacteria > Chloroflexota > Anaerolineae > Promineifilales > Promineifilaceae > SLGK01. The sequence goes on from SLGK01000220.1 coordinate 13,177, forward strand.
CTGGGGCAACGACAGATGGTCAAGGGTGGCGGATACCAGTTCAAGCCCCATCTTGGCCAGTTCCGGCTCCAGCTTTTCCTGAAGTTCTTTGGTGATGGTGAAATAGGGTTCCGTGCTGGCGGTTGCCGGTTCTAAGATTTCGTCTAGCTTGTATTGGGCCACGATATTGTAGAGCAGTTGTTGGGCCAGCTTTGGAGGCTGAGTCTGCCAGGTATCGGCGGCATCGTCGCGGACGCGCACAAAGTAGGCGGCGGCGTACACGGCCGCCGGGTCAAAGGGAAACGGTGTTTCGGGCGTGGGTGGGCTGCCCTGCTTGATACGGAAGTTGATGGTAAGATCGGCCGTTAACTCAATACCATCTTTAGTCATCAGCAACGCATTGGTGTGGGCGCGATTTTGCAGACGCAGGTCAATAACGCTATGGATGGTCTCAAAACGGCCGAGTTTGTGCTTACCGGCCGCCAGAATACGTTGAAAACGGCCGTTCAACTCCGTTACCGCCACATCGCTCACGCCCAACTTGACCATACCCGGTCCCCCTACCTGTAACACAATCGACTTTGCCCGGTCGCTGTCTGACAGGCCGCTCTTGAGCGTTACCGGTGACAACCCGGTCACACTAGAGGCCCGCAGTCGCTGCAAGAATTGACTGGCCGCGCTATTTTCGGGTAAATCATACAATGTTTTGACTAAACCCACAACTGCCCGATAGGCCAGATAAGCACCAACGGCAACCGGTATGAGATGGCGCAGCACCCGCCAATGGAACATCTCCATGACGAAGCGCAGGGGTGCGGGCAGAGTGGCGGCCGTGATGTCAAGGGCCAGCCAGGTGAAAAAGGGGTCCAGGCTGACCCGCTCCATATAATGGGCCAGGAGCCAGAAGCTTACGAAAAAGAGCAGCATCAATAGAGAGAAAAGCCGGCTGCTTTCCGCCTTGGGCGGTGGCTGATCGCCCTGATTGGGGTAGCTCATGTCTTGGCCTCCCCTTGACTGTCTGCTGATTTCCCATCTGCTGGCTTTGGCCCTTCGAGCAGTTGACGCATCTCACTGGTAGCATCTAGCACCAGTTTGGAAATGGTCGTCTCCGGAAACAACTTGTGGACCGTGGTATCGTGCGCGGTATCCTCCAGCACCTCGATCATGCGCAGCATGATAATTTCTGAGAGGGTAGCGTCTTCGACCTCGCGCATGGCGTCAATGCTTTCTAAAATGTTGCTGATGATTTCAATTTGAGCGCGGGCCCGTCTATGCTTAACCAGGCGCAGGGCTTCGGCTCGACCAAGCCCTTCCTGCACGGCGATGCGTCTCTCCCAGGCGGCCTGCCAGGAACGGAGGCTTTGCTCTTTTACCTGATCGGGCGGTTCCAGGTGGCCAATACCGACACTGAGCAAGTCAATACCCTTGCTGTGCAGCGTTTCGTGCAACGCTTGTTTGACATCTTCGGCAATTTCACGGAGGAGTAAACGGCCGTTTTGCTCACTATTGTATATTTGATCCAGCGTATGGCGCGACAGCCGCTCGATCACCAGCGCGGCCGCCCGCGGACAGACTTGTTCTGACCAGACCTGTTGTGACCGTTCATCACGCATACTGTAAAAGTAGGTAACGTCAAAAATGGCATTACGGTCGTAGGGATACGGCCGTCGGTCCTCATCGTGCAACCCACTCTGCCGGCGTACCTCAAAAGTCACGCCGACCGTTGTCTCAATAGGAATGCCATCTCGCGTGATTACCTGCACTGTCTGGCTACGAACGTGGGGCCGCAGATCAATTGCCTCCAAGACCTGCTCCCCCTTATACAAAACGACGAATCCGGGTCCGGCTGCTCTGGAATAGCCGTTGCCACGCACCACCGCCAGCACGTCATGGCTGGCAACAAAGCCAGCTTGCAACTTCTTAAAGCTTACAGGCAGCGGCGGGCCAGTCTGCTTGTCCTCTTTTGGTGTGGAAAACAGGCTTTCCAGAAACAGCTTACCGCGCACATTATAGTGGCGCACAATCATATCTATGCTATCTGACCAGCCAATATCCTCTCCCATTGGCACGACGAACTGGGCCAGGTAAATCAGCGTGAACAGAAAGGCCATGCCCAGAAACACGAGCCACACAATGCCACCGACCAGACCATAGGCTAACCCTAGAAAATCGCGCAGCACAAAACCAATAGCAAAGGCAACCAGACTGGCTAAAACCAGCCCAATCCACCCTAGCTCTTGCCGTTTGGTCCCGCTTTTTCTACTTGTGCGTCGTTCTCGTCTTCTGCTCAACGGACCTCACCCATTAGACTATGAATGCTCTGATTATGACAGATAAGCCGCCTCCTGGCAAAGAGTGATTGCGGCTAAACATTGGTAGTGGCACACAAATATTGACGACCGGAGCATTGTTGGTATAATCCCAATTCGTCAGGGCGGTTAGCTCAGTTGGTTAGAGCGCTACGTTGACATCGTAGAGGTCACAAGTTCGAGTCTTGTACCGCCCATTTAGTCGAGTAGTCAGGTAGTCGGATAGTCAAGTAGTGAGCGATGATGGGCCTGTCCTGAGTGTGCTTATCGGGACTGGCCTTTTTGTTTGCCTGTCTGCTGGGCTAACCTTGTAAACCAGATAATAAACCAGGGCTGAGGGTGCGACTTGGCTCAATGAGTCAAGGAGTACTCACAAATGAATTTTGAAACGTTTGCTCTTGATGCACGCCTGAACGCGGGCATTAGAGATGTGGGCTTTGTAACGCCCACGCCCATTCAACAACAAGCCATTCCCCACGTGCTAAACGGCCGTGACATCATTGGTATTGCCCAAACCGGTACGGGTAAAACGGCCGCTTTTATGCTGCCCATTTTGCAGAAACTGACGACCGGCCCGCTGCGCCGGCCGCGTGCCCTCATTTTGGCCCCCACTCGTGAACTGGCCGAACAAATTCACCAAACGGCCGTTGATTTGAGCAAACACACCAAAATACGCAGCCTGACCATCTACGGCGGCGTAGGCAAGCAGCCTCAAATCAATAACCTCAAGCGCGGTGCCGAAATTGTCGTGGCCTGCCCCGGCCGGCTGCTTGATCTCGTCGGCGACCGGGCAATTGACCTGTCACAAATTGAAATGCTGGTATTGGATGAAGCGGACCGCATGTGCGACATGGGCTTCTTGCCCGACATTCGTCGCATCATCAAGCTGCTGCCCCGCCAGCGCCAGAGCCTTTTCTTTTCGGCCACCATGCCCAAAGAAGTCCGTAAACTGGCTACCACCATCCTCAAGAATCCGGTGCAAGTACAGGTTGATGTTATTGCCCCGGCCCAAACAGTCTCACATGCCCTGTATCCGATAGCCCAAAATCGCAAAAAGTCGCTGCTGTTTGATATGCTAGAGAATATGGCGATTGGCCGGGCGCTGGTTTTTACCCGCACCAAGCGACGTGCCCGCTTTCTGGCCCGCGACCTGGAAAAGAAAGGGTATAGTGTCTCGGCGTTGCAGGGCAATATGTCCCAAAGCCGACGGCAAAAAGCGATTGATGGTTTCCGCGACGGCAAGTTTGACATCCTGGTAGCCACAGACGTCGCCTCACGCGGTATCGACGTGCCGGACATCTCTCACGTGATCAACTTTGACATGCCTGACACGGTAGATGCCTACACCCACCGGGTCGGCCGTACTGGTCGAGCCAAAGAGTCAGGCGAGGCATTTACTTTTGTCTCTCCCGAAGATTCGGGGCTGGTGGGTCAAATCGAGAAGGTGTTGGGCACACCTATTGAGCGGCGACGGCTGCCAGATTTCAACTATAGCAGCTAAGATTCACCCTACCGTCAACAACTCGCGTGTCATGGTGGTCAATGAGTGGTTGCCTTCGGCCGTAATCACCAGATTGTCTTCAATACGCACGCCGCCCCGGTCAGGCAGGTAAATGCCCGGCTCAACGGTAAACACATTGCCCACCTGCAATGGCTCTGTATTGCCCTCGACCATGTTGGGTGGTTCGTGAACCATTAGCCCCAGGCCGTGACCCGTACGGTGAATGAAATAAGCGCCATAGCCGGCCGCTTCGATAACCGCACGGGCAGCACGATCTACATCTTGACCGGTAGCGCCGGGACGAGCGGCTGCTTTGCCGGCGGCGTTGGCAGCCCGGACCACCTGATGAATGTGGGCCAGCTCGGCATCAATCTCGCCAATGGCAAACGTGCGGGTAATGTCAGAGGGGTAGCCATCGACGTAGACACCCCAGTCAATTACCAGCAGATCGCCATACTGCAACGGCCGTTCCGTGGGCGTGGCGTGGGGCGAGGCGCTATTTGGCCCGGCACTAACGATAGGCCCAAAAGCAATAGTATCCGCCCCGCCTTCCAGCAATAGGCGAGTGAGCAGGGCCGCCACCTGCTTCTCCGTTTGGCCCACTTTAATCTGCGGCAGCAGCGCTTGCAGCGCCGTTTCGGCCACAGCCACGGCTTTGGTCATAGCGGCGATCTCCGCCGCATCTTTCACCATGCGAATCTGGGCGATTATCTCATCGGCATGGGTGGTTTGCAGGCCAGGCGCGTAGCGATGCAGCATTTCGTGTTCCAGCACACGCATATGGTAAGCCTCTACGCCAAGCAGGCAGTCAGACAGCTCCAGTCGAGCGCACGCCTGCTGAAACGCGCCGCGGAAACCCTCCTCGTCGCGCCAGTCAAAGATGTAGTCTGGCGAAATGCCGGCAGCTGCGGCCTTCATTGCCTCTAGCGTGGGGATGATGATGGCCGGTTCGTCATCGGCCAGCACAAAGAGCAAAATCGGCCGTTCGCTGAGATGGCAGTCGATCCCACTAAAGTAGAACATATTGGGGCCAGGGACCAGCGCCAGCCCGTCAAGGCCATTGTCAAGAATTTGCTGGGTTAGTTTGTCAAGTCGTTGTTTGTTCATAAGGTTAGTGGGGCTTTTGGGGTTTTGTAGCGAGTGGCGCGTAAGTAGAGCGCATACTCGTCACCGCAACATTGTCAACCCTCTAAATTCCTAAAGAGGCTCAATGATCAGAATCCAGCTCAATAAGTGGTATACCGGCCTGGACGGAGTCGCCTGCGGCACAACGAACAGCCGTTACCGTACCGTCATAAGGGGCTTTGATGGGAATAACCATCTTCATGGATTCCAGTAAAATCAGCTTGTCGCCGGCACTGACGCTGTCACCGACCTGCACCAGCACCTCACTGACAACGGCGGGAATGGTGGCAGCCAGTGACCCGGCAGCCGCCGCGGCGCTGCTGCCCGACCGGACGCGCTGCCGCCGATACGTAAACAGACGGCCATTGACCCATACCTGTCGCTCGTCGCCGTTCATGTGGGCGGCAATAGCATAGCGACGAATCGTGCCGTCGGGCAACGGCCGTTCCACCACCAGCCAGGCCCCATTTTGCTCGATAATCCGGAGTTTCGTTACGTCATCTTCCGCAAGCAGCGTCAGCGTTTGCGCCTGACGACGGACTTCAAATTCTTTGGTTTGCTCGTTGATCGTTAGCTTCATTGGTTGCTTTTTACCTGACCAAGACGGGTATGGCTTGCCAATTTCTCAGGCAATTGTCAGGCTACGTCTAAACCATCCCCTATTGGTGAATGTAATCCTCAAGATGGTTGATTATGATCTGCTGTTTAGCCAACATGGCCTTAACCACGTCGCCAATGGAGACGATGCCTAACAGTTGATCCTCATCGTCTAACACAGGGACGTGGCGAAAACGTTTTTCGGTCATCAACGCCAGGCACTTTTCCACCGACAGACTGGGCCGGGCATACACAACCTCGGCTGTCATCACCTCAGCAACGGCCGTGTCTCGCGAGGCTTTTCCCTGTAGCACCACTCGGCGGGCATAGTCACGTTCCGAAAAAATACCGGCCACACGCCCCTTGTCTAGCACCAGGACGGCACCGATATTCTTGTCGGCCATGACTGCCAGCGCCTCATAGACAGTCGTCTCGGGCGCAACAGCATACACTTCCTGACCTTTCGTTTGCAAAAGCTGGCTTAACAATGTCATCATAACCTCCTTCGAAAATAGGACGCAGATTAACGCGGATAAACGCAGATAATTTTCATTTATCGTGGTGCGCTGCGCCCATGGGGAACTCCTGTGTGAATGGAGCGCCAGCATCCCTGCTGGCAACGGGCCGGCTAGGAAGCCAGCGCTCCGCCTTTATTCAACCAGCTCCCCCTGTGGCGCAACGTGCAGCGTAAAACCTTCTACCTTTGTGACCGTTACCGGGGTGTCGCGCAGTAGCGGCTTGTTGGCCACTGCCTGCCACAGTTCGCCATGAATAAGCACCATGCCGCGGTAGGGTGGCGTGTCGGTGCTGCTGGTGAACGGCCGTCGTACCGGCCCTTTGGCACCTACCAGCGACTCGCCACCCGTGGTGGGCGGTCTGAACTGGGCGGCCACCGCTTTGGTCATGATAAAGAGGAAAATGGAAGCCGTACCCACACTAATAGCAACGGCCCAACCTACTGGAATACGGGCAAATTCTGGTGTACCCGGCGAGTTAAACAGAACCAGCAGCCCGGCCAACAGCGAGATCGCCCCTGTAACGCCCAATACACCATAGGTAGGCGTAAACACCTCAGCAATGAACAGGATAAAGGCCAGAATAATCAACCCCAATCCTAACCAGTTGACGGGCAGTTGACCCACGCCGTAAAGGGCCAGCCCCAGACAGACAATGCCTACGATGCCGGGTACAATGCTGCCGGGATTCGACAGCTCGATCAAGATACCCTGGACGCCAATCACAAAGAGAATGCTAACCAACACGGGGTTGGTCAACAGGCTCAGAATTTGCTCAAAGAGGGACATTTCTAGCTGCTGCTGACGGGCATCGGCGGTGTTGAGGGTAACGGCCGTGTCGCCGACCATCACCGTACGGCCATCAAGCTGCACCAGTAAATCATCCACCGACACGGCGACGGCGTCAATCAGGCCGGCCGCCAGGGCCTCTGGTCCGTTGACAGCACGAGCATCCTGTATCATGGCTTCGGCCAGGGCAATGGCCTCTTCACCCCGCTCGGCCGTCAGGCTGCGGGCCATTGCTTTCAAATCTTCGGTGACCTTTTGGCGCAGCACCTCATCCATTGCCGCGCCATCACCGCTGACAACGGCGGCTGCTCCAATGGTGGTGTTAGGGGCCATGCCCGACAGATGAGCGGCCATCGTGATGATACTGCCGGCCGAGGCCGCCTGCGCCCCACGTGGCCCTACGTAGACGATTACCGGCACCTCAGCCGCCAAAAAACTGGCGACAATGTTCAGGGTAATGTCTACCTGACCGCCGGGCGTGTCTAACACAACCACCAGGGCTTCATAATCACCCTGTTCGGCCAGGGCAATGCCTCGATCCAGGTAGCTGGCCATAACTGGTGTCACCGGGCCGTTCGCGGTAGCCACCAGGACGCTCGTTTCCTGAGCCTGCGCCAGATTAGTCCCCAGCAGAAGCAGGACAAAAGCCACGAGCCAGCCTGGTCTTAAAATCATGGTTAGTTTAGGTAATAGATTCTTTATCATCATTAAAGGTTCCAATCCCGCCTGTTTACAATGAAAACAGCCTGTCTGGTTCTAACTTGTGCGCCGCTTCAAGTCATTCGCCCCATCCCCGTTTGCCTGGCCGGAAACAGGACTGCTAAAAAGCCGTTGGTGTTGCCGCCATCGCTTTCGGCTTTAGTTTGACTACTCTAACTTATATGATAACGAATGTTACCCCTGCTAGACAAGCAGGAGTAAGGCAGTGATCATAAATGGGTTGCGTAGTGCGTAGCACGGGTCAAGGTCAAAGTGGCTTTTCAGCCACGCACGACGTACTACGCACTATGAGCCAATGATGCGTTGGCAGGCAATGCCCGCTATAATCGGCATCATGGATAGCCCGTTGAGTATCTACTTGCACATCCCGTTTTGCCGCCATCGCTGCGCCTACTGTGATTTTAACACGTACACCAGTCTGGGCGAACTACGTGAAGTTTACGGTGAGGCGTTGGCCCGGGAAGTAACGCAGGTAGGGCAACTGGCAGAGGCAGCCGACAGTAAACGGCCGTTGCAAACCATCTTCTTTGGCGGCGGCACCCCGTCGCTTATGCCGCTCCATTCGTTGGACACGGTGCTAACGGCCGTAGCCGACCAGTTCGGCACTGCCCCTAACGCCGAAATCAGCCTGGAAGCCAATCCCGACACGGTAGACCTTGCCTATCTGCAAGGGCTGCGCCAGGTTGGCATTAACCGGCTCAGCTTTGGCGTACAGAGCGCGCTTGCCAGTGAACTGGCCCTGCTAGAGCGAGAGCATGATTTTGCTACCGTCATTGAGACCGTGACCCTGACACGCCGGGCCGGATTTGACAACTTCAATCTGGACCTGATCTACGGGCTGCCGGGCCAATCATTGGCCGCCTGGGAAAAAAGCCTGCGGGCGGTATTGGCCCTGGACCCGCCCCACGTCAGCCTCTACTGCCTGACGATTGAGCCGGGTACGCCAATGCAGCGCTGGCTGCAAAACGGCCGTATTCAACCCCCTGACCCCGATCTGGCCGCCGATCAATACCAACTGGCGGGCGAATTGCTGGGCGCACACGGCCTGAGCCATTACGAGATTTCCAATTGGGCCAGGCCGGGCCGCGAGTGCCGCCACAATCTGGCCTACTGGCGCAACGAAGCCTACCTCGGGCTGGGGGCGGGCGCCCACGGGCAGGCGGGTGGCTACCGCTACGAGGTGGTCAAGCAACCCCGCGTCTACTTGCGCCGTCTGGCCGAAGCGCTACCAACCGTCTTCCCCCTTTCGGCTGCCGTCGCCCACAGCCATGCGGTAGATGAGGCCGAGGCGATGTCAGACACGGTAATTACCCAACTGCGCCTGCTGCACGAAGGGCTGGATTTACGCGCTTTTGCCCAACAGTTCGGCCGTTCGCTGACCGACGCTTACGGGGAAACCGTGACCAATCTGCTGACCTGGGGCCTGCTGCGCCAGGAAAATGAACGGCTGCTGCTGACGGAAAACGGCCGTTTTCTCAGCAATCAGGTTTTTTATAGATTTATGTAGCGGAGTGGCGGGGTGGCGAAGTGGCAAGGTAACTGCGCCACTCCGCCACCCCGCTTCGGAGAACCCATGACCCAACCCGCACCAGACCTGACCGTAGCCATTATGGCCGGCGGCCAGAGTAGCCGCATGGGACAGGACAAATCGTTTGTGCCGTTCGAGGGTCGCCCCCTGATTGAGGTGGTTGCGGAGCGCGTGGTTGGGCTGGGAGCGGAGCTGATCCTTATCACCAACAAACCGGCTGACTATGCTTATCTGGGTTTGCCCATGTACAGCGATATTTACCCCAATATGGGGCCATTGGGGGGGATTTATACGGCCGTTACCCACGCCAGCCACCCTCACACTCTGGTCGTCGCCTGCGATATGCCCTGGCTGAATCGGGATTTGCTGGGCTATATGATCGGGCTACGCCATCAGGCCGACATCATTGTACCCCGCTGGGACAAATTCCCGGAACCATTACACGCTATTTACGGCAAAGCCTGCCTGCCCCCCATTCACGACCAGTTACAGACGGGATGGCTCAAGGTTGTGGGCTTTTATGGTCAGGTTCAGGTCCAGTTTGTGGACCGGTCGGAAATTGAGCGATTTGATGCAAACGGCCGTTCCTTTGCCAACCTCAACACGCCGGAGGAACTGGCAAAGGCAGAGGGAAGAAGGATGAAGGATGAAGGCAGAGGGAAAAGACATGACGGGTGAATTGGTTCGCGTGTTGTGGGCGACTTGCCTTGTTCTGCTGCTGGCAAGCTGTCGTTCGGCTGAACCGCCGCCGGTGGCTGAGATAACGCCAGAGCCAACCATTACCCATACGCCAAGCCCGCTGCCCACAGAAACGGCCGTGGCTACCCCCACCCGTGCCCCGGCCACCAACGAGCTAATCATCTGCCAGTCAGCCGAGCCGGAATCACTCTATCTCTATAGCCCAACTTCACTGGCCCAGACCCATCTCCACCAGGCTATCTACGAACCCCTCTACACGCAGCGAAGCTACAGTTATCAGGCCGCCGGGCTGACCAAACTACCCAGCCTGGCCGAGGGCGATGCCCGGCTGGAAAGCGTCACCGTCTCGGCCGGGGACATTGTGCTGGATGCAGAAGGCATTGTTATCCCGCTGGATCAAGGTGTCACCGTGCTGGACGTGAATGGCCAGCCCATCACCTATGAAGGCGCGCCTATTGATGTGGTGCAAATGGTAGTTGAGTTCGAGCTGGCCCGTATGGTCTGGTCAGACGGCCGCACGGTGACGGCAGCCGATTCTGTTTACAGCTTTACGGTAGCCCGTGCCCCCTCATCGGTCTTGTCGGCTGAACAACGACTGCGCCTGGGGCGAACGGCCGTTTATGAAGCAACCGGCGAACGCAGTCTGCGCTGGGTGGGGCTGCCCGGCTGGCGTGACAGTCATTATTTCCGCAACGTGTGGCCACCCTTGCCGGCCCATCGTCTAGATATTTTCACACCGTCACAACTGTCACAGATTGATGAGTCGGTGCGCCGCCCGCTGGCCACCGGTCCCTACATGGTCCAGGAATGGGTTACAGGCAGCCACATTCGCCTGACGCCTAATCCCCATTATTATCGGGCCACTCCCAAGAATATTGACGGCTTGCTCATTCGCTTTGTAGCTAATCCCAATCAGGCCGTCGCCGATCTATTGGCGGGCGACTGCCACATTCTTACCCACGACAGCGTTAACCCGGAGCAAGTCCCCTTTTTTCAAGAGGCAGCCGCGGCCGGGCTGCTGCTGCCCCATTACCGGTTAAGTTCCCACTATACGCTGCTGGCTTTTGGCGTGCAGCCTTTTGGCAGTGAAGAGTTGGAATCTGTTTCGGCCTGGTTTGCCGATGAACGGGTGCGGCAGGCGGTGGCTATGTGTATCAATCGAGAAAGGCTGGTGGCGGAGTTGTGGGGTGGTCGAACGGCCGTTATGCCCGCTTACCTCCATCCCAGCCATCCCCTGCTGCCCGACGACCTGCCTCAGTGGACCTATGACCCCAACGCCGCCAACGCGCTGCTGGATGCGGTCGGTTATCTGGACAGCAGCGGCGATGGTATGCGCCAAAACGAAGCGGGCGAACCGTTTGCCATTCAGTTGTTCAGCCCGGAGAGTGAGCTATCTGGGCTGGCTGGTAATCTGATCAGCAACAATCTGGCAGCCTGTGGCCTGGCCGTTACGCCCCACGCTTTATCAGAAGCGGAGCTAACCGATTCCAGTCCGGCCAGCCCTTTAGCCGGCCGCCGTTTTGATCTCGCCTTGATAGAGCAAACAACGGGGATTGAGCCGCCCTGCATCGAGTGGCAGACAGATGACATCACCGGCCCCGCTTCGGCCGGGTTTGGTGGTTGGGCGGCCAGCAATGTCACCGGCTGGAGCGATTCTGCCTTTGACGCGGCCTGCCAGTCGGCCCAACAAGCCTTCTGGGACAGTGAGCCATACCAACAACTGCACCAAACGGCCCTACGCCGCTTTATGAGCAGCTTGCCCGCGCTGCCGCTCTATAGTGGCCTGGAAGTGGCCCTAACGCGACCCGAAGTGGTCGGTTTTAGCCCTGACCCCACGCAGCCGTCTGAGTTGTGGCACGTGGCGGCGTTTGACTTGCGGTAGAAACGGCTGTTGCCGTCATCTGCTTATACGTCTTTTACAAAAGCGACAGGCGTAACGGGGCAAAGGTGCGCCGGTGTTCGGGGCAGGGTCCCCAATCGGTGAGGGCCTGGCGGTGCTGCGCGGTACCGTAGCCTTTGTGCTGGGCGAAGCCGTAGTGGGGAAACTGGCGATCCAGTTCAATCATCAGCCGGTCGCGGCTGACTTTGGCCAGGATAGAGGCGGCGGCGATGCTCAGGCTGGCGCGGTCGCCGCGTATGATGGAGCGTTGGGGAGTGGGAATGGTGGGGAGGCGAATACGGCCGTCTATCAACAAATAATCGGGCGCGGGGTTAAGCTGGGCCAGCGCCCCCCGCATCGCCTGTTTGGTAGCGGGGATAATGCCAATGGCGTCGATAACGGCCGCTTGAACCGCGGCGATACCGTAGGAAACGGCCGTTTGTCTGACAACCTCAAACAATTCCTCGCGGTAAACGGCCGTGACCCGTTTGGAATCATCCACCCCCCACAGAATCAGCTCCAGGTCCGGGTTGTCCAGGGGCAGCATAACGGCTGCGGCCACCACTGGCCCGGCCAGCGCCCCCCGCCCTGCCTCATCCAGGCCGGCAATGTGGCGGTAGACAACATTTTGTGCCACGCCTTGCTCCCAGTTCAATGTAGGCATTGTCTCAGGGTGGTGCGAGGCACTGGCCGGATGCTGCTAGTCATAGCTACATCGGCTGGCCCGTGCCTTGCACCTGAATTGTGATTACCGTTCACCAACCACCGCTTCCTGCCGGCTGCGGCGCTGATAAGTGCCCGTTAGCAGATGCCAGCGCACCTCAAAGGCTTCTTTGAAGCTCCACAGGTAGTCGGCAAATTTGACGTGCGAGCCTTCCTGGTTGACCCAATAGGCGGCAACGACCTCAATAGAATGGCCAAAATGGCGGGCCAGGGCCAGGGCCTCCACGTCAAAGCCCCAGCCATCAATGCGAGAAACGGAAAAAATCTGTTCGGCCGGCCGGGCGCGGAACGCCTTAAAGCCACACTGCGTATCCCAAATGCCGGGGACGGCTAATATTTGAATAACCAGATTGCCACTATTGCCTAAAAATCGCTTAAAGCCAGACTGAGGCACGGCCTGGCGCGCTCCGGGCGCATCTTTGCCATCCCGCGAGCAAATGACGATAGCAGCCCCCTCGTCAAACAGCGGCTTCATCTGATCAAAATGGGCGATGTCGGTGGAATTGTCGGCGTCGGTAAAGAGGCGGATTTCGCCACGGGCGGCCAGCATCCCTTCGCGCACCGTGTAGCCCTTGCCCCGATTATGCCCCCGGTCCAGCCAGCGGATATTGCGCTTGCCCTGAGCGAACTGCTCTACCACGCCCAGCGTATCATCGGTAGCCCCATCCAGCACCACCAGAATTTCCCAGGTATAGGGCTGATGGTCCAGATAGGCGTAAATGGTTGCCAATGTATTGCCAATGCGCGTTTCCTCATTGTAGGCGGGGATAATGACAGAAAGGTAAGGTGTGGGCATCGGTTCTGTTTCTTTATCACTCATAAAAATAGGTTCCAGGACAATAATTAATTGGTGAATTCCTTAATTGTTGAATTGTTAAGGGCGTG
>SLGK01000243.1 GCA_007123775.1 Anaerolineae bacterium
GCGGGAAGTGAAGCCTGTGGAGAGGTCGCGTTAGCGATTCTGTGAAGCAGGAAGAAAGTACCAAATCTGTACTGAGCGCAGTCGAGGTATGGGAACATTTGGGTAAGTCTTTCAGAACGGTTTGTCCAATTCTAATGGTTCGAGCAGTCGGATAGATTTACCGTCAAATACGCCTTTTATAGTTGTCATATAGTCACCTCTACGCTCTATTATAGTCGAGTATTGGGTGATTGTCAGTCCCTTTGCGGCGGCGGGATGCGGAACATTTCGAACATGTCGCTGGCGGCGCGGGTGTAGCCGGCCCCGGCCATACGGCCGATCGGCCGCAGCTTGTCTGCCAGAATACGGCCGTTTTCATAGATATCATCCCGCACATGGATACATTGCACCTCGCCGAAAACGGCCGCACCGCCGCCCACATCCTCACTAATCACCACAATCTGCTGCAGCTTGCACTCGAAGGCAATAGGGGCCTCGGCCACGCGGGGCACGCGAATCGTCTCGCTGGGCACGGGCGTGACGCCGGCCCACTCAAACTCCGACTGGCCGGGGGGCAGCAGGGTGGCGGTGCGGTTCATAGCCTCGGCCGTTGCCTCGTTGGTGATGTTGATCACAAACTCCGGCACGGCCTCGATGTTGCGCCAGGTGTCTTTCTTGCTGCCGTCGGGATGGACGCCGGGGCAAAAGACGAGCGTCATGGGGATGGGGCAAACGCCGTTGAAGTAAGAAAAGGGGGCCAGGTTGAAACGGCCGTTGCCATCCACCGTACTCACCCAGGCAATCGGGCGCGGCACGACCGCCCCAATCATCAATTTGTACCGGGACACGCGGTCCAGGTCGTTTGGGTCTAAAATCATTTGGTCTCCATGCGTAAAACGTAAGGCGTAAAACGTAACCACAGTAGTCTTACGCATTACGTTTTACTCTTTACGTTTTACGTCCTACTCCACCCAACTAAACGGATAACCCTCATCTTCCACTTCCAGGGCATACTTCGTCAGGCGCAGCGGCCGAAAGGTGTCAACCATGACCGCATACTCTTCCGTCTTCTCTTTGCCGATAGAGCCTTCATACTTGCCCGGATGGGGGCCGTGGGGAATGCCGTTGGGATGAACCGTAAACGAGCCACGCTCCACCCCTTTGCGTGACATGAAATCCCCTTCCACATAATACAACACCTCGTCTGAATCCACGTTGGAGTGGGCATAAGGGGCGGGGATGGCCAGCGGGTGGTAGTCGAATAGCCGGGGCACAAAGGAGCAGACCACAAAGCCCGGCCCGTCGAAGGTCTGATGTACCGGTGGCGGCTGGTGGACACGGCCGGTAATCGGTTCAAAATCGGCAATGTTGAAAGCAAAAGGCCAGAGGTGGCCGTCCCAGCCGACCACGTCCAGCGGGTGGTGGCCGTAGATGAAGCGGGTCAGGTTGCCACGGGCTTTGACGCGCACCTCAAACTCACCCTTTTGGTCATGGGTGATCAGCTCTTCGGGGGTGCGGATGTCCCGTTCGCAGTAGGGGGAATGCTCCAGGAATTGGCCATAGTTGTTGAGATACCGCTTGGGCGGCACCACGTGGCCGTAGGACTCGATCAGCAACATGCGCTGCTCCACACCCACATCGGGGATGATGCGCCAGATAACGCCGGTGGGAATAACCAGGTAGTCGCCCGGCCGGTAGCGCAGCAGTCCGAACTGGCTTTCCAGAACGCCGGTGCCGTCGTGGACAAAGATGACGTCGTCGCCGTGGGCAAACTTGTACCAGTAGGGCATGGCCTCGGTGGGGCGGGCCAGGTAGAGAACGACGTCGTTGTTGCCCATCAGGGGTACACGGCCGTTTATCACATCCCCACCTGCTTCAACATCGGCCGTTAAGAGATGGCGCGGCCGTAGCGCGCCCTGCTCCTCGTAGGGAATCTCGATCTTTTCCACCACCTCTAGCTGGCGAACGGCCGTTGGTGGGTTAATGTGGTACAAAATCGACTGAATCCCGGCAAAGCCGTGAATGCCCATCACCTCTTCCTGGTACAACGAGCCATCCGGCTGCCGAAACTGCGTGTGTCGCTTCGGGGGAATCGTCCCCAATTTATAATAGTAAGTCATCGTAGCCTCCTATACTATAGGTTACGCGGAGTTGCACAGAGGAGTCGCAGAGATTCGCGGAGAAAAACAGGGAAAAGCCTTTCTCTGCGCAACTCTGTGGTCCTCAGCGTATCTCCGCGTTCCTGCTTTTACAAATTACCGCGTAGTTCTTGTTCGCGTTCGATGGCTTCGAAGAGGGCTTTGAAGTTGCCTTTGCCGAAGCCGCGAGAGCCGTGGCGCTCGATAATCTCGTAGAAGACAGTAGGGCGATCCTGCACCGGTTTGGTGAAGATTTGCAGTAGATAGCCTTCCTCGTCCCGGTCTACCAGAATGCCCAGTTCGGCCAGTTTATCGACCGGCTCGTTGATTTTGCCCACGCGCTCTTCCAGGTCGTCGTAGTAGGTGGTGGGTACGCGCAAGAACTCGATGCCGTTGGCCTGGAGTTGGGTGACGGTTTCGATGATGTTGCCGGTAGAGCAGGCCAGATGCTGTACGCCAGGGCCGTAGTAATAGTCGAGATATTCCTGAATCTGAGACTTCTTTTTGCCTTCGGCCGGCTCGTTGATGGGGAATTTGACCTTACCCGTGCCGTCCTGCATCACTTTGGACATCAGGGCTGAGTATTCGGTGGAGATGTCTTCGTCGTCGAAGTGGAGGAGCTGGCTGAAGCCCATGGTGTGGGCAAAAAAGTCTACCCAACGGTTCATGGCCCCCAACTCGACGTTGCCGACCATGTGGTCGATGTGGGCCAATCCGACCCCTTTGGGACGCTGGCGGGGGGTACGGCCGTTGCCATTCTCGTAATAACCATTGCGCGGTGCATAGCCGGGGGCAAATGGGCCGTGGTAGTCATACCGGTCTACAAACTTGATAAGCGTGTCACCGTAGCAGCGGATGGCGCTGGTGCGTAACACGCCACGCTCATCCTCCTCCTGCGTGGGCGGGATGGCCCCGGTTGCGCCGCGGCTGGTGGCTTCTTTGTAGGCGCTGGCCGCGTCGGGCACTTCCAGGCCGATGATGGCTACGCCATCGCCGTGGGTATGGGCGTGGCGGGCGATGGGGCTGTCCGGACCTAATGCGGCCGTTACTACCAGCCGAATTTTGCCCTGCTCCATGACGTAAGAGGCCACCGCCCGGCTGCCCGTTTCCAGGCCACTGTAGGCGGTGTTGGCAAAACCAAAGCCGGTCCGGTAAAAGTGGGCCGCCTGCTTGGCATTGCCGACGTAGAACTCAACATGATCAACTGCTTTGATGGGCAAAAAATCTTCGTTCATGGGGAAACCTCCGGAAAAATTTAGTAGTACGTAGTGCGTAGTGCGTAAGGAGTGCTACGTACTACGTACTACGCACTACGCACTACGCACTACGCACTATATACTATCAATTACTTTGCCCAGCCGCTCAATCCCATCCTCAATCCGCTCCGGCGTGCAGTTGGAGAAGTTGAGGCGCAGGCAGTTGCGACGGCCGTATCCGGGCAGGGCGAAGGCGTGGCCGGGGATAAAGGCGACCTTCTCGTGCGATACGGCCGTTTCCAACAACGCCGCCGTGTCCATATGCTCAGGCAGTTCCACCCAGATAAACATGCCATTGCTCGGATGGGTCCAGCGGGCCTCGGCCGGGAAGTGGCGTGTGAGCGCGGCCAGCATGGCGTCACGACGACGGCCGTATTCGGTACACAGCCGCGCAAGGTGGCCCGGCAAATGGCCCGCATCCAGATAAGCCGCCACCGCCCGTTGTGTCAGTTGGGACGATTCCAAATCTTCCATTTCCTTGATGACCGTCAGCTTGGGCACTAATTCAGCCGGGGCTACCAGCCAGCCCAGCCGCAGCGCCGGGGCCAGAATCTTGGAAAAAGAGCCGAGATAAAACACCCAATCGGCGTCGAGCGCCCGCAGCGGCGGCAGCATCTCGCCCTCATAGCGCAGAAAACCATACGGATCATCTTCAATAAGGGGCAGGCCGTAAGTGGCAGCCAGTTCGACCAACTGCTGCCGTTTGGCCAGACTCATACTGACGCCCAGCGGGTTGTGGGCTTCGGGAATGGCATAGAGGAAGGCTGGCCGGTGGCCCTGTGCCAGGTAAGCGGCGACGGCGTCCACGTTGAGGCCGGTGTAGAGATTGGTGTCTATGGGCAGAATGCGCGGCTGGTAGGGGGAAACGGCCTGCTGTACGCCAGTGTAGACAATCTCTTCCAAAATGACCTCGCCGCCGGGATCGAGGAGCAAACGTGTCACCACATCCAGCGCCTGTTGGGCGCCGGTGGTGATGAAGATTTGCGCCTCGTTACAATCTACACCGCGCCGGGCCATCAGTTCAACGATGTGGCGTTTAAGTGGCGTAAATGGCGGTCCATATTGCAGGGCACCGCTGTCGGCACCGAGAACCTGGTTGAGGGCACGGCCGTAATCGTCGGCGGGGAACATTTCCGGAGCGGGTAGGCCACCGGCAAAGGATAGAATCCCCGGTTGGGCGACGACGGCCAACATCTGGCGCAGCACTGAGCGGCTCATGCCGTCGGTCCAGCGGGCCAACGGCAGTTCTTGAATAGGGGATGGGGGTGTTTGGGTTATAGTAAACATGGGTTTTAGCGCGTATTGCGTATTACGCAGTGGCCTCCTGCCACCAAATAAGCAACTACCAAACTACTCGACCACCAAACTACTCGACCACCAGACTACTGGACCACCAGACTACTGGACCACCAGACTACCGGACTACCAGACTACTCGACTACCGCACCGGAACGGCCGTTGTCGCCTTAATTTCGCGTAGTACCAGGCTGGTGCGGATTTTGTCCATGCCGGGCATAGGGGTCAGTACCTCGACCAGAAAATGCTCAAGCTGCCGCCGGTTGTGGACCACGATTTTGAGCAGATAATCATATTCGCCGGTCAGATGATAACATTCCAACACGGCCGGCATTTGCTGTACCGCGCTTTTGAAGCGTTCAATAGCCGCCGGTTCGTGGCGTTGCAGCGTGACCTGCACAAAGCAGAGCATGTCATAGCCGATAGCCTCGCGATCTAGCAAGGTGGCATACCCTTTGATGATGCCAGCTTCTTCCAGCTTACGCAGCCGCTTTTGTAGCCCGGTAGGTGACAAATCGACCCGTTGAGCCAACTCGGTGTTGGTGATGCGGGCATCAGTCTGCAAATAATAGAGCAGGTTGCGGTCTTTGTCGTCGAGTTCAAAACGGCCGTTTTCGTTCATGTTAATCCATGTTGGTCAATAAGCTGTGTTGGTGCAGAATATAAACAAAATATGCATAATCGGTTTATAAAGTATAGCGAAATAGCGAGATAAGTCCAGTAATGTACCTGACTGTTCTGGCGTAGATATATTCTATCGACTTTGGCGGGCTTATCGGTTGGGCTAAAATGCGGACTTTTTAGACGTTGTTTAACGTCTGTTGGGGATGGAGAAGATTGACATACAATTCGTTTGGCTTATTTTCGATACAAGTGAAGGAGCAATAATGAGTAAGAGAACGAGAAAATCTACTAAAGGTTCAAAATCTTCATCGGCACAGGGCATTAACCCCATGACCCTGGGGATTAGTTTGTTAGCAATTATCGTGTTAGCGGCTTCGCTATTATTGTTTTTCGATCAACGAGGAGAGGCAGGTGGGGAAACGGCCGTTTTGCCTGCCGAAATTAGTGTAGCCGAGGCCGTCACCATGCGCGAGTCGGGCGCATTTATTCTGGATGTGCGTGAACAGTTCGAGTGGGACTCTTTCCACATTCCCAACTCAACCCATATCCCCCTGGGTGAACTGAACCAACGGCTGAGTGAAATCCCGGCTGACCAGGAGGTAGTCGTGGTGTGTCGCACCGGCAATCGCAGCCAGGCAGGACGTGATATTTTGCAAGCGGCCGGCTGGGGTCAGGTAACAAGTATGGCAGGGGGTGTGGTCGATTGGCAGGCGGCCGGCTACCCGATTGTTGCCGGCCCCTAGCTTTCGGCCAACGCCTTAAAACGACGCAGATCGGCCGTTAGGCGCTCTTCGGGATTGGCAAACCAGTCGGCCACAATCTCGCCGATTTTGCCGCCGGGAACAGCATAACTCATCACCACCGTGACCTCCGTTTCACGGTCCGATAAAGCGTTAAACGTAACCTGGCCACTGGTCGTTATCAACCCCTCGTGGTCTTTGCTGCTCCAGGCCAGCCGCTTATTTAACTCCTGGCGCGTCAATTCGGCCTGCCAATCTATCTGCATTCCGGCCGGACCGGCCATAATCCAGCGGCTGGTGGTTGGCCCAGTTTTTTCTACCTGTTTGATATGCTCCATAAAGCGGGGAAAGTTTTCCACGTTCGACCACAACCCATACACATGGGTAATATTGGCCGCAACGATGATATTCTTCGTTATTTGCTGTGCCATCGTCACTCCTGTCAAATTATGAAGGATGAATTATGCGTTGCACGCTTCATCCCTCATAATTCATAATTCCTAATTGTTTGTTCGTCCCATCGTCCAGGCGGGCGCATCGCTGGTGGGGAAGGTCTGGTTGAGGGCGGCGTCCACGACATCGGCCTGTTGGCGTTCGGCCGTTCGGCGGATAGAGGGAGAAGGCGCTTCCGTAACCTTGTCCAGGCCCAGTTGGGCATAAATGTGGCAGTGGCCTTTAATGGCCCGGTAGATGAAATAGCTACCGCCGATGAGGGCCATAACGGCCGTTAGCGGCAGCCGCACCAGGCCATAGATCACCATAAACAGGCCGGCCGCCAGCGAAATCAGCCGCTCATTCTTGTCCAGGTTAATGGGTAAAACTGATTGTTGATTTTTGCTATAGTTCATTAGAAAGTTCTCCATCGCGGGTTTTGTCCACTATTTTACTCGCTAATCTTAAGCATAAAGGGTCGGCCATCTGACCACAATAGGCATAGATATAGGCCGAAGTTACAAAAAAGATAGGGGTTGACACAGCGACACAGTTGTGCTAACTTGTGGCCATTACCATTTTTGCGAGGCACACATGATTCTGGCTCGACCCATCAGCTCAGCTTTACGACTTTTAGGCGGCTTATTAAGCAGCAGTCGTAACGGGCTGCCTGGACGGCGTGTGCCAGATTAATTGATTGAATTAGACCACAATTAACTGTCATTCACTTGTGACCGCAGGCGCTCCCGGCCCTGCGGTTTTTTTGTTTACCGCCAAGACGCTGAGCGCGCAAAGGCCCTTTATCTTCTTCGCGCCCTTTGCGCCTTCGCGGTGAACAATAAGGAGCGTGTATCATGGGTAAACGAAAAAAACGACCCGGCCGCTATGATTTCAAGGCAGTGGAAACAAAGTGGCGGCCGTATTGGCAGCAAATTGATCTATACCAGACGGGCAACGACCCCCACAAGCCGGATTATTACATCCTGGACTTTTTCCCGTATCCGTCGGGGGATGGGCTGTCGGTGGGCCATTGCCGCAACTACGTGCCCACCTGTGTGGATGCCCGCTTCCACCGGATGCGCGGCTATAACGTGCTGCACCCGATGGGTTGGGACGCCTTTGGCCTGCCGGCCGAAAATTACGCCATCCGTCACAATATTAACCCGGCCGAAACGTCGCGGCTGTTTGCCGACACCTACCGCCGCCAGTTGCAACTGATTGAATGTTCCTACGACTGGGCGCGGGAAATCAACTCCACCCATCCCGACTACTACCGCTGGACGCAATGGTTTTTCTTGCTGCTGCACGAGCGGGGACTGGCCTACCGTGCCCCCGGCAGCCAGTGGTGGTGCCCCACCTGCCAGACGATTCTGGCCAACGAGCAGGTAGAAAACGGCCGTTGCTGGCGCTGTGACAGTGAGGTGACACGCAAAGAACTGGACCAGTGGTATTTCAAGATCACCGACTATGCCGACCGGCTGCTGGCTGACCTGGACCAGATCGACTGGCCGGAACATATCAAAGCGATGCAGCGCAACTGGATCGGCCGTTCTGAAGGGGCAGAAGTCATCTTTAAGGCGAATGGACAGGACATCCCTGTCTTCACCACCCGGCCCGATACGCTGTTTGGTGTCACCTTCCTGGCGCTGGCCCCGGAACATCCGCTGGTAGCTGAGCTAACGACGGCCGCACAGGCAACGGCCGTATCTGCCTACGTTGCCCAGGCCCGGTGCCAAACGGAAATTGACCGTGCCGCCCTGGGCCGAACCCAAACGGGCGTCTTTAGCGGCAGTTACGCCACCCATCCCTTGACCGGGCAAGAGATTCCCATCTGGGTAGCCGATTACGTGCTGTTGGGTTACGGCAGCGGTGCTGTCATGGGCGTGCCCGGCCACGACGAGCGCGACTTCGCCTTCGCCCAAACCTACAACCTGCCCATTGTGCGCGTCATCAGTGCCGATGGCTCGGATGATGTGTATAGCGTATTGCGTAGTGCGTATCCGGAGGAATCTACGCAATACGCAATACGCAATACGGAACCCCCCACCTGCTTCACCGGCACCGGCATCATGGTCAATTCCGGCCCCTACACCGGTTTGGCCTCGGCCGAGGGGATTGAGCGCATTATCACCGATCTGGAAGCGCAGGGCTCCGGTCGGCGGCAGGTGAGCTACAAGCTGCGCGACTGGCTGATTTCCCGCCAGCGCTATTGGGGTGCGCCTATTCCAATTATCCATTGTGGGGCGTGTGGAACTATGCCTGTGCCCGAAGCAGAGCTGCCCGTTATGCTGCCGCCCACCGACGATTTTGCTCCCGCGGGCGACGGCCGTTCCCCCCTGGCCCGCCTGGAAGAGTGGGTCCAGACGCCTTGCCCCCGCTGCGACGCCCCCGCCCGCCGCGAGACAGACACGATGGACGGCTTTGCCTGTTCCTCCTGGTACTTCCTGCGCTTTGCCAGCCCGCGCTACGAGGACGGGCCATTCGATCCCGCCGCAGTGCGCCGCTGGCTGCCGGTGGATACCTACGTGGGCGGGGCCGAACATGCCGTCATGCACCTGCTGTACGCCCGCTTCTGGACGAAGGTGATGGCCGACGCCGGCCTGGTTGATTTTGTGGAACCCTTTGCCCGGCTGCGTAACCAGGGGGTGCTGGCCTCGCCGCTAGACGGCCGTCGCATGTCCAAGTCGCGGGGCAACGTCATCACGCCCGACGAGGTGGTGGCCCAACACGGGGCCGACGCTTTGCGGGCCTACGTCCTGTTCCTGGGTCCGTTTGACGCCGACGTGCTGTGGGACGACGCCGGTATCCGCGGCGTCACCCGCTTCATTGAGCGTTACTGGCGGCTGGCGCAGCAGATGGCGGCTCACGACGAGCGTGACGGAAGACGGAGGACGGAGGACGGAGAAGGTCGGTCTTCCGTCGTCGGTCCTCCGTCCGAATTTGAGCGGCAGCGGCATAAGATCATCCGGCGGGTGACGCGGGATATGGCGCAGTTCCGTTATAATACGGCCGTTGCTGCCCTGATGGAATATTTGAATGAGCTAACGGCCGTTTACGACAGTGGTCAGCATCGGGCAGATTGGCGAACGGCCGTTGACACCTTCACCCGGCTGCTGGCCCCCATCTGCCCCTTTGTTACTGAGGAAGTCTGGCAGTCCGTTCTGGGGTACACTGAGTCGGTTCACCGTCAGCCCTGGCCCACCTATGATGAAGCCCTGACGGTAGACGAAGAAGTCACGATAGTGGTCCAGGTCAACGGCAAGCTGCGCGACCGGATTCAGGTCCCGGCTGATATGGATGAGGCAATGTTGCGGGAAACGGCCGTAACCGCCTCCGGCGTTCAGCGCTTCATCCGGGACAAAACGGTGCAGGATGTCGTTGTGGTCCCTGGCCGGCTGGTCAATCTGGTGGTGGTTTAACGGGATGTGGGGGAAAATACGATATAATCTGGCGCAGATATGAAGAAGTATAAAGTGGTTAGCTACGAAGACAGGGCTGACACCAACCAGTGAATGCTATGCAAGCCGATGTCGTAATCTGTGGGGCGGGAATTGCCGGGGTAACGGCCGCTTACTTCCTCGCTGTCAAACAAGGCATCACTGACGTCCTTCTGGTGGACGAACGACCACCCCTGACGCTCACCAGCGACAAATCAACCGAAGCCTACCGCAACTGGTGGCCGGGGCCGGACGGGGCCATGGTGGCCCTGATGAACCGCAGTATTGATTGGCTGGAACAGTTGGCCGACCAGAGCGACAATCGCTTCTTGCTCAACCGGCGCGGCTACGTCTACGCCACCGCTAACCCCGCCCAGATCGAGAACTTTAAGCAGCAGGGAGAAACGGCCGTATCCCAGGGCGCCGGTCCCTTACGCATTCACGGCGGCCAACCCACCGATCCTCCCTACCAACCGCTGCACGGCGAAGGCTACCACGACCAGCCCAACGGGGCCGACCTGCTGCTTGACCCGGCCCTGATGCAGCAACACTTTCCCTACCTGTCGCCGCGGACAACGGCCGTTCTGCACGCCCGGCGCTGCGGCTGGTTCAGCGGGCAGCAGTTAGGGGCCTACCTGTTGGAAGAAGCGCGGGCGGTCGGGGTTCGTTTTGTCGAGGCAAAGGTAACGGGGGTAGGGGTGGAAAACGGCCGTGTTCACCAGGTTCAGCTTAATACCAGCCAGACCATCAACACCCCCATTTTTGTCAATGCGGCCGGGCCCCTGGTCAACGACGTAGCTGGGCTGCTGGGGCTGGAACTGCCCATCTTTTCCGAGCTGCACATCAAGATGTCGTTCAGAGACCACCTGGCCATGTTACCCCGCGAGGCCCCGCTGCTCATCTGGGAAGACGCCCAAACGCTGCCCTGGTCAGACGAAGAGCGAGAATTCCTGGCCGCCGATCCTGAGACTCGCTGGCTGCTCGACCCGCTGCCGGCCAGCGTCCACTGCCGCCCCGAAGGCGGCGACCAGATTCTCATCCTCTGGCCTTATCACGCCCAGCCCGTTGACCCCGTTTTCCCCCTGCCGGACGACCCCTTCTTTCCCGAAGTGGCTCTGCGCGGCATGGCGACTATGATTCCCGGTCTGGCTGCTTACTTTGAGCGGCTGCCCCCGGTTTACATCGACGGCGGCTACTATACCAAAACGGTCGAAAACCGGCCGCTCGTTGGTCCGCTGCCGCTTGATGGGGCGTATCTCATCGGTGCCCTCTCCGGATTTGGCCTGATGGCCGCCTGTGCTGCGGCTGAACTGCTGGCAGGCCACATTGCGGGCGGCCAGCTACCCGCCTACGCCCCTGCCTTCGTCCTCTCCCGCTACGACGATCCGGCCTATCAGCAGCAGTTGGCCGCCTGGGGCGGTACGGGGCAGTTGTAGCAAGTGGCAAGTAAAAAGTGGCAAGTGGGTCAGTGGCCGCGATTTACAATCATGCTGCAAGATAATGGTATAATAGGTGACAGATGAGTCCTAAAATTTTGAGAGATGGTACTATGGTCAAGCAAGCTGAAAGCAGTGATTTGGTCAAACGGTATCAGATTCAATATCCGATTTCTGACTATACATTTCCGGCAGAGGCCATCATTCATGAGGTGAATCTGGATGATGAGTATATCCACGTCGCGCTAACAGACGGCCGTATTTTATCTATACCCTTGTGGTGGATTCCAACCATCCACCACGCCCCGGCAGCCGAACGAGAGAAATTTGAGATAAACCGCAGCCGCACGATGATCATATGGGATCCAGACAAGGGCGAAATTAACGACGAAATCCGTATTGCCGATTATTTGTAAAACTACTACGTAATACGCACTACGCACCATAAAGGAAATCCATGACCGACTTGACCGGCATCTACCCCCCAATCCCCACCCCGTTTAATGATGATGAATCTGTTGCCTATGATGAATTTACCGCCAATTTAGAGCAGTGGCTAAGCTGGCCACTGTCTGGCGTGGTTATGCCCGGCTCTAACAGTGAGGCGGTTCACCTGACACCAGATGAGCGGCTGGAATTGTGGCGTATCTGCGGCCAGGCGGCGGCCGCCACCGGCAAACGCTTCATCGCCGGCACCGGGGCTGACACAACGGCCGCAACCATTGCCTTGACTGAAACGGCCGCCAAAGCCGGAGCCGTTGCCACTTTGCTGCTGCCCCCTTACTTTTACAAGGGGGCCATGAGCCACGAAGTGCTGCTGGCCCACTATCGCGCCGTGGCCGATGCCTCGCCCATTCCCATTCTCGTTTACAATGTACCCGCCTTTACCGGCGTAGATTTTGCCCCCGCCACGCTGTTGGCTCTGGCCGAGCACCCCCGCATTGTGGGCATGAAGGACAGCAGCGCCAACGTGGTCAAGGTGGCCACGGTGCTGGCGGCCCGGCCCGATTTCCAGGTTTTTTCCGGCAGCGGCGGTGCTTTGTTAGCCTTCTTGAGTTTAGGCGCGGTTGGCGGTATCATGGCGTTGGCTAACATTGCGGCTGAACCTTTACATCAGTTGGTGACGGCCTGGGAAAACGGCCGTATCACCCAGGCCCGCCAGATACAACTCTCATTGGTCAACCTCAACAGCGCCATCACCGCCCGCTACGGCGTACCCGGCCTCAAATATGCCCTGGACCGTATTGGCTTATATGGTGGTCCGGCCAGACGGCCGTTGCTGCCCCTCAAAGCCGACGCCCGCACCGAGATTGACCGATTGTTAGAAGTAGTAGCCAGTAGCCAGTAGTCAGTTTTTAACTACCCGAAGTATGGAACCCCTTCATAATTCGTAATTCATACTTCCTAATTCCCAAAGGAGTTTCCCATGACAAATGCTTATTTTGAAGTACCCGAACCCTATAACGAACCCGTTTTAGACTATGCCCCCGGCGATCCCGAACGAGACGCTTTGCAGGCCCGCATTGCCGAGATGGCCGCCGAGGAGATTGAAATCCCGCTCATTATCGGTGGGCAAGAGATTCGCACCGGCAATACGATTGACGTGCGGCCGCCCCACAATCATGGCCACCGGCTGGGCGTCTGCCATCAGGCGGGCGAAAAAGAGGTCAAAATGGCTATCGAAGCCGCCCTCGACGCCCGCCACGCCTGGGCCACCATGCCCTGGGAGCATCGCGCCGCTATCTTCCTCAAAGCGGCCGACCTGCTGGCTGGCCCCTGGCGGGATACGGTCAACGCAGCCACCATACTGGGCCAGTCAAAAACGGCTCACCAGGCTGAAATCGACAGCGCCTGCGAACTGATCGATTTCTGGCGATTCAACGTCAGCTACATGGCCGACCTGATGGGCGATCAGCCCTTCTCTTCGCCCGGCGTTTGGAACCGGCTGGAGTACCGGGCGCTGGAAGGCTTCATCTTTGCCGTGACGCCGTTCAACTTTACGGCCATTGGCGGTAATTTGCCCACGTCACCGGCCATGGTAGGCAATGTGGTGATTTGGAAGCCATCGAGTACGGCCATTTACTCCAACTACTACGTTTACCGCGTACTACAAGCGGCCGGTCTGCCCGATGGCGTCATCAACTTACTCCCCGGCCCTTCCGCCGTCATGGCCGACCAGATTCTAAACCATTCCCATTTTGCCGGGATTCACTTTACCGGCTCAACCCGCGTCTTCAACAGCATTTGGAAGCAGGTCGGGGCCAACATGAGCAACTACAAATTCTACCCCCGTCTGGTGGGCGAAACGGGCGGCAAGGATTTCATCTTTGCCCATCCCTCGGCGGCCCCGCTGCTGGATGAACTGGTGGTTGGTACACTGCGCGGCGCGTTTGAGTACCAGGGGCAGAAATGTTCGGCCGCCTCCCGCATGTATGTACCTCGCTCCATCTGGCCCCAATTCAGCGAGAAATTGGTGGCCGAAGTTGAGCAGATCAAGATGGGGGATACGGCCGATTTCAGCAACTTTATGGGGGCCGTTATCGACCAAAAGGCGTTCAACAGCATCAAAGGCTACATCGACCACGCCCGTGACTCCGACGAAGCCGAAATTATCACCGGCGGCTGCTGTGACGATTCCGTGGGCTACTTCATTGAGCCGACCGTCATCGTGACCACCAATCCCAAGTTCAAAACCATGCAAGAGGAGATCTTCGGCCCGGTGCTGACCATCTACGTCTATGAAGATGAAGAGTTGGAAGAGGCGTTGACCCTCTGTGATGAAACCTCGCCCTATGCCCTGACCGGCGCGATTTGGGCACGCGATCGGCAAGCGATTGTGATGATGTCTGACCGTCTGCGGAATGCAGCCGGCAACTTCTATATCAATGACAAGCCAACCGGTGCCGTGGTGGGTCAGCAGCCCTTTGGCGGGGCGCGCGGCTCCGGTACCAACGACAAGGCGGGCAGCCCAATCAATCTGCTGCGCTGGATGAGTCTGCGGGCCATCAAGGAAACGATGGTGCCCGCGGCCGACTGGCGCTATCCGTTTATGGGATAGATGCTGTAGTCGGTCATCGGTAAACGGTAAACGGTAAACGGTAAACGGTTAACGGTATAAGGTCTGGCTTTGCGTTTTAATAAGCAGAGCCGGGCCTTTTTTTGTGGCGGGTTTGCCTAAGATGAGCAAGCGCGTTATTTTTTGAAGACGGCCGTCTCTCCCCTATAATAACGTATGCGAAACCGTGAGATTGTGTAGTGGTCACGAATTAGTTGAACCACAGAGCGCACGGAGATCACAGAGAAATAGAGAAAAATCTCTGTGCCCTCTGCGCTCTCTGTAGTGAAATCCTTTTGACCAACTTGTGACCAATACAGAAACCATGAGATTGGACCAATCTCGCAGATTGGTCCAATCCTGTCCAATCCTGACTGAATGAGGAGATATTGTGAAAAAACTATTGACTGTGATTGTAATGGCCCTGTTTGTTGTCGCCTGCACCCCGGACACCACACCGCCGGTTGATCCCCCTACGCCGGAGCCGGAACCAACGCCAACCGAAATGGCCCCGGAACCAACCGATGAGCCTGAGCCAGACCCAACCGACACGCCTGAACCGGAACCGACGGAGGTGCCGGACGGACCGCCGCCGACAGAGGCTGATCTGGAGATGTATGAGGACGCAGATGATGCTCGGGAGGCGTATCAGGTGATCGATCTGGCAGAAACGGCCGTGCCCTTCCTCGAAGTCTATGATGCCGCCCTGGCCGAAAATGCCGACTGGCTGCAAGACCCCTATGAAGTGGCCGATATGTTCATGGAAACCACCCGCCGCTTTGCGGAAGAACCAGTTCCCTACGAAGAAGCCTTCTACCTGCCCGCACCGCCTGATGAAGCGATCATCATCTTCATTCAAGGTGAATTTATGGACGATTCTGTGTGGGGCAACAAAATCCGTATGGAGCTGACATTGGAAGAGGGCGTCTGGGAGATTGTCTGGGCCGGTGAGCAGTGGCGTTGTTGGCGCGGCGATGCCGATCTCATCGACAACTGGCACACTACCCTTTGTCCATAAGCACGCCGGACTACAAAAGTCTGTCAGACTTTTGTAGTCTTCCCGTTTCACCCCAAAAAACCGGCCAGATCGCTTGCAAACGATCTGGCCGGTTTTCGATCAGACGCCCGCTCCGGGCGCAGTTGCTATCGGGTTAACGGAATCTAAACAGGAGGATATGCTCTGATCCATCCACCAGCCCCAGCGTGAACTGACGGCAGCTATTAGACCAGCTACGGTCTGTGCGCCAGACGTAGTTATATTGGTCTGATACCGGATCGTAGTTGAGGCCGCTGATGCTTATAGTGCTGACCGGTTCGCCAATCACGGCCCCGGTTTCACAATCAACCTGGACCGACATGGGGAACCCGGGCAAGAAGATGTCCGTTCCCCAATTGCCATTGAGGCTGAACTTAATAGGAATGCTGCGTCCCGCTCTGGATTGGTTAAACTCAGGTGCATTGTTGACCGGTGGGAAGAAGCCCTCAAAGTCATAGGTCAACTGCAACCCGACCATAATAGGATCATGGTCCGAAGAGCGGAACTGGTCGGGTGCATACAGAATCACTTGCTGGTTGGCGTTCTTGAACTGAGTGCTGTAATCCAGCACGTTTGGCTCGTCGGCGTTGATGTTCCATTCGGTGACGCCTGTGACCTGGGCCGCCAGGCTGGGTGAGGCCAGGGCGTAATCCAGATAACCCCACTGCCCGCTAAAGACGAAGGAGTAGGCTTCTGGCCCGATCAGCTCTTCCACCAGGTTGACAAAGCCGAATTCCAGGATAACCTGGATCGGGTCTTCCTGGGCGTAGGAGTTCAGGTCACCGATGATCAGGATGTCGGTTTCACCGGTGCCGGTGGGATCGGTCAGCAGCCAGTCCATCAGCTCCAGAGCGGCGTTGGTCCGCACGATGGCGCAGTTGGCCTGGCCATCACCCTGGTCGGGGTCATCACAGGGGCTGCCTTTGGCTTTCAGGTGATGGACATTGACGATAAGGCGCAGGCCGGTGCTGTTCTGCTCGAAGGTCTGGGCCAGGGTGGGCCGGTTACGCGGCGACCCGTCGCCGCCGGTGACAAAGGCTGGGGTGTTGAGCACGGCCGTTGTTCCCACCGGGGTTACATTGGCCGGCCGGTACAGCAAACCGACCTTAATCGCATCCGTACCCATGGCGTTGACGACGCCCGTCTCGGCATACACGTCAATGAGGGCGTAGGTGCCGTCGGCAGTAGCGTAGTTCAGCCGGTTCACCAGGTCTTGAATAGCGCTGTCCGGGCCGTAGCCATTGTTTTGCATTTCAATGACGCCCAGGATGTCCACATCCATTGCCAGGATGGCTTCTATCGTCTTGGGCCACTGCCGGTCAAACTCATCCGGGTTCCTGGCACCGCGGCAGTCAACCGAAGCACCACCCACACCACCGGTGCAGCCGGTGAACTCGTTAAAGTAGTTGAGCAGGTTGAAGGCGGCCACTTTCATCGTGCCGCCCACGTCATCCGGCTCATTGGGACGCGGGTTGGTGGCCTGGAAGTCGGGCACGCCGCCGCCGAGGGCGTTGATCGGCCGTACGCGGTAGGCGTTGCCGCTGGCCGGATTACCGGCCCAGGTGAAGGTCATAACGCCGACGATGTTTTCGGCCGTGTCGCCGCCGCGCAGCGTGTTGCTGGCCGTCAACTGGTTGCCACCCCGCCCAAAGAAAATGGGGTCGGGATTCTGGTTGTTTAGCTCATCGTCAATGATGATCCGGTTCAGATCATTGGCCTGTTGTTGGGCGAACATCTCGTCCGAGCCGGGCGGGAAGAGGTGGGTGGGCTGGTAGAGACGATCACCGGAGGACATGATGATCTGGCCAAAGCGGCCCAGTTGGAAATGCTCGGTGACGTAGAGGGTCTGCGGCAGGCGGACCAGCATCCCCTCGTACCGCTCCAGATAGGGCACGCTATCTACCGGCTCGGGGAAGGGCAGGTAAACGTCGGTCGGTTCAACCGTCTGGTCAGTGGCACAAATCAGGATATTGATCACGCTGCTGATCTGAGTCTGCCCCTGGAACTCGCCGGCCGTACCGGAGACGCGCACCAGCTCGCCCAGGTTGACGTCGTCGTTGTTGAAGTTGAAAACGAAGATACCATCTGAGGTTTCGGGATTGTCGTCACCCACCGGGTCCTGGATGTAGAAGCCACGCAGGTTGGGGGAGGGGCCTTCAAAGTCGCCGACAACCACGCCTTCGGTGGTCACGGCCTGACCCTGCAGCGGGGTGGTGAGGCCGTCGCCCTGAATATCGTAGATGGGGGTGAAGGGGTCGCCACAGAAGCCGCCGGGCGGTGGTGGTGGCGGCGGCGGTGCTTCACTCGTTTCACCGGTGAAGGTAACGTCATCAATGCGCCACGTGCCACCTGCTGCGGAGGCGTTGTAACCATAAATGCGGAACTGAACAGAAGATTCAAAAGCAATTTCGCTGTTAAGACCGCTCAGGTCAAAGCTGTTGGTACGCCAGCCTGTGCCCGACAAAGATGTCACCGTACCGGGAATAAAGGTAAAGGTAGCCCCATCGGTGCTGTAATGAATTTCAAAGGTGGCCGGTCCTGTACCGGAACGGCGCTCAGCAAAGCTGAGACTAATGTCTTCGTAGGTAGAGAGGTCTACCTTGAACTCAAAATACCGGTTAAGATCAATCGCGTCTGACTGTGCCCAGTTGTTGAAGCTCCAGGACGTACCTGAGGTGCCGTTCGGATTACCAATCGGGAAGCTTTCACCGCCCAACAGGTTGCCGGCCGAGGCTACGGCATTGCCCGTCAGGTCAACGCTGGGAGCGATTGTTTCTCCCTCGAAGTCCCAGACGGCGAAATCAACGATGGGGGATGGAGGTGGGGGCGGGGGCGCGCCGGTTTCGCCGGTGAAGTTAACGTCGTCAATGCGCCAGGTGCCACCAGTACCGGTGGCCCCGTAACCATAAATGCGGAACTGGACCGAAGACTGACCGGCAATTTCACTGTTGAGGTCGCTCAGGTCGAAGCTATGGCTGCGCCAGTTGGTATTGTTGGGCAAGGTGGTGACGCTGCTGGCAATCTGGGTAAAGGTCGTGCCGTCGATGCTGTAATGGATTTCGTAGGTCAAGGGGCCGGTGCCGGAGCGACGCTCAGCAAAGCTGAGACTGATGTCGGCAAAAGTTGACAGGTCTACTTTGAACTCAAAATAGCGATCGGCGTCAAGCGTGCTTGTCACTGACCAGTTGTTGAAGCTCCAGGATGTGCCGGAGGTGCCGGCCGGATTACCAATGGGGAAGGATTCGCTACCGAGGGCGCTGCCGGCCGAAGCCACGGCATTACCGGTCAGGTCCACCGCGGGATCCGTGGTTGGCCCTTCAAAATCCCAGACGGCAAACTCAAGCACGGTCGGCGGTGTGTCGGTATCGCCGGTAAAGGTGACGTCGTCAATACGCCAGGTACCACCAGAACCGCTGGCATCGTACCCATAAATGCGGAATTGGACCGAAGCCTGACCGGCAATCTCGCTGTTGAGGCCGCTCAGGTCAAAGCTGTGGCTGCGCCAGCTGGTATTGTTGGGCAGGGTGGTAACAGTGTTTGCAATCTCGGTAAAAGTCGTGCCGTCGGTGCTGTAATGAATGGCAAAAGTCAAGGGACCGGTGCCAGAACGACGTTCGGCAAAGCTAAGGTTGAGGTTTTCGTAATCGGTCAGGTCTACTTTGAATTCAAAGTAGCGGTCGGCGTCAATGGCGTCCGTTTGTGACCAGTTGTTGAAACTCCAGGAAGCGCCGGAGGTGCCATCGGGATTGCCAATAGGGAAGGATTCGCCGCCCAGGGCGCTGCCGGCCGACGCTACAGCGTTGCCCGTCAGGTCTACACTGGGATCCGTGGTTGGCCCTTCAAAGTCCCACACGGCAAAGGCGACGGGATCGGCGTAAACGGCCGTTGTCATACTGCCGACAAACAGGGTGGTCACGAGTAACAGCAAGGCCAGGCTTGCTTTACTCAAAAGAGTACTGCGTTTGTTTTGCATCTGTCCTCCAAATAAGATTGTGAATAGGGGGGTGGATAGAGGTAAGGGGAACATACAGGCCAGGGGGAAAAACCCGGCGAAAACAGGTGGTACTGACACCCGGGGGTGTGGCTGCGTGGTGCAGATTTCCTCTGCAACGGCGATCCGTGATCATGGGGTTGGATAAGGTGTCCTCTTTTCGTTTTTGCGGGACAAATAGCCACCGCTGAGGAGTATAATGATGTTTGGTTGCTCTCAGTCTTACGGCGTGATTGTTGGTTTTAGTACCAATGCGAAACACCCGTCTGCCATTACCAGAGTACTGTTATGATAGCCGCTTTTTATTTTTAGGCTAACACAATTTTGTTAACAACTGGTCAAGAGTTGGTTAAGGTGGCGAGGAGATGGAGCGTGAGCAGAATGTAGTCGAAACGTTGTGGTCCATGCTGACTAAGCCGCTGCTCGCACTCGTTTATAACCAACACGGCCGTTTCTCCCATTCCCTCTCTGGGCAGCACAGCCAGCAATTCCTGCAGCCGTCGCGCTCCCTCATCCAAATCCTGGTGGGCGTAGGCATCGGCGCTATGGGTAATTAAGGCTTGCACAGCTTCATCTTTGGGCAGCTTGCGGCTGAGCGTGGTAAGGGCCGTAGCCACGGCCGTACCCCTGTCTTCCCGCGCCTGCCGCCACAGGTGAATGATATAATACTCCTGACCCAACAGTCGGGTCAGCCCCAAAACCAACTCCAGCCGTGCCCCCTCGTTCTGCGTCCTGGCCAGCAAATGCAGCAGGTCGGGTACGGCCGTTTTATAGCCCATATTGCCCAGGGCGGCGGCGTAGGCCATTTGCAGCCCCTTGTCCGGTTCCGCCCGCAGCCGCTCGTGCAGTATAGAGGCTACCGTCGTGTCGCCCAGCGTACCCAAGGCACGGGCGCAGTGGGCACGGACCGAGCGGTAAGGGGAATCGAGACCGGCGCGTAAAGCCGAAACGGCCGTGGCGTCTCCCATCCGGCCTAAAGCCCAGGCGGCTACCACGCTCAGCGCCACCTCAGTACCCTGCAACACTTGCTCCAGCGCGGCCGTCAGGCGCGGGTCGGGACGCATTCGGGCAATGGAAATGATCGCCTCAAAGCGGACGTTGAAGCGGGGATCGGCCAGCGCTTCCAGCAGTTCATCCACTGTCAGCGGGCTTTTGGCCGTTCCCAGCCGTTCGGTAACTAGAACGGCCGTTTGCTCATCCCTGGCCCAATAATAACCCATCAGCGAACTCATGGCCTGGAACGGATTGCCGCGCAGAAACATGAAAGCGAACTCGCCCACCGACACGCGGGCGTCGTCCCGTACCGGGCGCAGCAGCACTAGGCTGAGCAGCGGTCCTACAAAGCCGATGACAAACAGGCCCAGGTAGGGATCGAGCGTAAAAACACCCACCTGGCCGCTCAGGTTGCGGCCAACCTCCACCAGTTGGCCACCCGCAAGCTGGCTGGTGCCGCCCAAAATGCCCACCCAGGCATAATTGAGGGCCATATAATCCGCCTTTTGCGCCGGTGGCACCACGCTGACGTGAAAGAGGCGGGCCGAGCCAATCAGCCAGCCCATATTGGCTACCCCTTGTAGCAGGGCAATGGCCAGGGCTACGTAAAGACTGATTGGGCTAAAGCGGGGCATCGCCAGCCACATTAACGGCAAAAACAGTAAGAAACAGCTTCCCAGCAGTGCCGCCGGTTTGCTGCCGTAGCGGTCAGCCGCCCAGCCCCACCAGTAGGTAGAGAGCAGCCCGCCTAACAGCGTGCCCGTCTGGATTAAAATGACGTTGCCTTCACTCAATCCCACCTGCTCTTGCATAAATAGGGGTAAGAAGGCGGCCAGGGGCGTAATGGCCAGCGTGATACAGCCCGCGCCTAGCAGGTAACGGATAAAGTTATTGTCTCGCAGCGCCGGCCACAAGTCTCGCTCGTGCTGACTGCGATCATCGGCCGCCACCGGCGCGCCCCCCGGCACCTGGTAGGAACAGTAAAGGGAAAGGAAGCCAAAAAGGATGCCTACGGCAATAAGCAGCATATAGCCGTTGAGGCCGGTCGATTGTTCAATCACCAGACTGGCCACGGCTACGGCCACAAAGCCGGTCAGGGTGCTGAACATATTGTTGTTGGCCGAGAACTTGCCGCGTACGCTGCTGGGCACGTATTCCTGGTGCCAGGGGTAATAACCTGTTTCGCCAATGGCCCGGCAGATGGCAAAGGTGAGGGTAACGGTATAAATGTAGATGAGCGTCACCTGGAAGCCGAACTGGGACATCAGCCAGGGGGTGAGCAGCAGGCCACCGGTCACAACTTTGCGGGCCGTAAAAAAGGTGAGGTAGGTACGCTTGTAGCCAAAGCGGGCCACACGGGGGGCGATAAAGAGAGCAATCAGGCCAGTGTAGGGGAAAAAGGAAAGGAGCAGCCCAATTTGCCCCTTGCTGAAGCCAAGCTGGTTTAGCAGCAGGACAAAGGCGGAGCCAAAGAAGGTAAACTGCACGAAAACGGAGTTGGTCGCATATGAGGCCACGCCCCAGGGGAGTTTACGAATCTTCTCGGCCGTTGTCGGCTCGCCGCTCTGTGTACGCATGGCGTTTACTCATCACATTTCGCGTGTTGCAGACAGCACCAGCGATTCTATGGCTGGGCGGCCAATAGCACGGCAATGTGGACGATTTCTACGTCTTGGCCGTGGGCGGCGGCCACGCGCCGAAGCTGCATCAGACAGCCCGGATCGGCCGTTACCAACTGTTTGGTGCCGGTGGCCTCAGCCTGGCGCAGTTTCTCCACACTCATGGCGGTGGCTACGTTGCTCAGCCGCTCGGAGAAGAGACCACCAAAGCCGCAGCAGCGGTCTGATTCGCTCATCTCGCTTATCTGGTAGCCGTGCTGCTGTAATAATTGGCGCGGCGACTGGCGCAGCCCCAGCAGGCGGCACATGTGGCAGGAGTCGTGGTAGGTAACGGCCGTTTCTGTCCCATTCTCCATACTACCAACAGTTGGCAAAACGGCCGTTTGCGTCAAAAATTCCGTCAGTTCAAACGTCCTGGCCGCCAGCGCCTCGGCACGGGCCGCCCATTGCGGTTCTTCGGCCAATAAATGGGGATACTCTACCCGAATCATGCTGGTACAAGAGCCGCTGGGCAGCACCACCGTCTCATATGGCTCAAGAATTTCAATCGTCTGTTTAGCCAGATGCCTGGCTTCGTGCAAAAAGCCGCTGTTAAAAAAGGGCTGGCCGCAGCACGTTTGCGCCGCGGGAAAAACAACCTCGCAGCCGGCCCGGCGCAACAGGCGCACCGTTGCCAGACCAACTTGGGGCATAACCTGGTCAACCAGGCAGGTAACAAAGAGGGCAATCGTTGAGGGAGACATAGGGTACGTATTGGTGTTGCGTATTGCGTATCAACCGGCACGTTACGAAATTCGAAACACGCAGTACGGTTCAAGTAGCCACTTCGTAAAGCGCCGATTTTATCTCCATGATGCTGCGCCGAACCTCGGTGTCGGTTTCGGCCATGCTGGCGATTTTTTCGTAGCCGTAAAGAATGGTGGTATGGTCACGCCCACCCAGTTTTTCGCCGATTTGGGGCAGCGAGGCGTCCGTCTCGGTGCGGGCCAGGTACATGGCTATCTGCCGGGGGAAGGCGATAGCTCGGCTGCGGCTGCGGCTGGACAGTTGTTCGGGTGTGACTTGATAATGGTCGCAAACGGCCGTTATGATCTGAGCAATCGTCATCCGCTCCGGCTGGCGGCCCAGGTCGGCCAGGGCCATGTTGACAATATCGTTGTCAATGGTGCCGCCCGACAGTTGGGCATAGGCGATAATCTTGTTAAGTGCCCCTTCCAGTTCGCGGATGTTGTTACGCACGTGTTGGGCGATGAATTCGATCACGTCACGCGGCACATATAGGCCCGATTCTTCCGCTTTGGTTTGCAGAATGGCCTGCCGCGTTTCGATGTCTGGAATCTGAATATCGGCCATCAAGCCCCACTCAAAGCGGGATTGCAGCCGCTCTTCTAGCGTGACCATTGCCTTGGGGGGCCGGTCGCTGGAAATAACCACCTGCTTGCCCTGGCTGTGGAGGGCGTTAAAGGTATGAAATAGCTCTTCTTGGGTGCTTTCCTTACCGGCGATGAACTGGATGTCGTCGATGAGCAGCACGTCGGGGGTGCGGTAGCGGTCGCGGAATTCGGCCATCGTCTTGTTGCGGATTGACTGCACCAGGTCGTTGGTGAAGGTCTCGGAGGAGATGTAGCAGACTTCGCGCCCCTGGGCACGGCACTGGTTGCCAATGGCGTGGAGCAGATGGGTTTTGCCGAGGCCCACGCCACCGTAAATAAAGAGGGGGTTGTAGGTCTGACCCGGATTTTCGGCCACGGACAGGGCGGCAGCGTAGGCCAGCCGGTTGCTGGGGCCAACGACAAAAGTATCGAAGGTGAAGCGGTCGGTTAAACGGCCGTTGTCGGCCGTTGTGGGCAGTGGTGAGGGAACAACGACGTCTGCGTCGGATTGCAGCTTCATGCTTGTCTCCTTCTGCTTTTTTTTGCGCTTCTGAGTGGGGGCTGTGGCCAGGGATTCCTGCCCATTGACGGCCGTATCACTGCTGGTAACCACAAATTGCAGCGCGACATTATTGTTAGAAACGGCCGTTAAAGTGCGCAATATCGTGTCGTGCAGGCGGTGCTCCAACCAATCTTTCGCGTAAGCATTGCGGACGCCCACAACATACTGATTGTCGTCGCAGCTTAACAGATGCGCGTCCTTCAACCAGGTGTTGAACGTAGCACGGGTCATTTGTAATTCTAGTTCGTTGAGTGTGGCCTGCCAGGCAGCTTGGGGTCCCATATTCCTATACGTATTGGTGCGTTAACTACTGGACTAAAAGCCGGGTTTCTCTGGCCTAATCTCAGGCCCAAAATGCCGGTTACTCCCATGATTCAGCAGTTATAGATTGAGTAAAATTGAATAATCGCCAGTTAGCCAGATAGATGGCCAAATCGCATCCGGTCAAATCGCTGTCGTCGTGCATGAACGGCAGCGTCATTCTAACAGAGTGCAGGCGGCAACGCAATGGATTTTAGGCCTTGGCGTGCGTGAATAAGTCGTTACTTGTCGCGCAATTTTGGAATAGGCTTACAACTTTTTTGACTATCAACAACCTATATACCAGCAGGGGTCTTGCTGAGTTGCGTTGCGCCGGATTTCAAAATGAATGTGCGGCCCGGATGAGTTGCCGGTATTGCCCGTGGCCCCAATCACGTTGCCCTGGTAGACAATCTGGCCGGGGACTACGTTGATAGAGTCCAGGTGGGCATAGAAGGTTTCATACCCATTGCCGTGATTGACAACAATCAGGTTGCCAAAGCCATAAATGTTCCAGCCGGCAAAGGTGACGGTACCCGTATCTGAGGCGTAGACAGGGTTGCCAATGGGGAGGGCGATGTCGATGCCCCGGTGGCCAAACCAGAAATATTGGGTAAAGTTGCGCGAGTTGACCGGATAGCGGAAAGTGCCTGTGCCGACGACCACAGGGGTTACGCCACTGCCTTCACGCGAGGTACGGCCGATTACCGAGGACAAATCGGGCGGCGTCCAGACAAAAACTTCACGCACTGCGCCAGGCACAACGACCTGCGTCTCCGGGTAGAGCCGGTAAGGGAACTCCAGATTATTGGGTTCGTAGTTGATGATGTCATCCACCGGCACGCCGTACAGTTGGGCCAGCCCTTCCAGGGTATCGCCGGGTTGTACGTCGTGCAGCACCCCGTCGATGGGCATGATGATGATCTCGACGCCCGCCTGCAGCAGGCTGGATTCTTCACTGAGCCGGGGATTGCCGCCTAATATCGTTTCTACCTGGATGCCAAAGCGGTCGGCGATGCTGGTAGGTGTGTCGCCCCGCTGCACCAGGTAGGTTTGTAGCTCATGCTCAGGCAGTTGACCCTGGTAAGTGTGGGGGTTCAGGCCGGGGGCCAGGCTGCTGTCGCTCAGTTGGGGGAGGCTGTCTTCAAAACCGGCCAAGGGGGATACGGCCGTATCTGCTTCAATAAAGAGGGTGGCGTCAGAAACGGCCGTGGCTGCCGCCGGTTCCTGTCCGCTGACGCTCATCAGGGCCACCGTGCGCCAGCCCGCCACCAGCATCAGCCCCATCACAAACAAAACGATCAGGCTGCTGAGTCGCTCCCGCCAGGCCTGCCATTGCTGTTTTATCATGTGCAATCTTGTACCGAGCCACCCAGATAACTCAGTGGGTTGTCCCGGAAATCATTGTAGCGAATTTCAAAGTGGATATGCGGCCCCGACGAGCGCCCCGTATTCCCCGTTGTACCAATCGACTGCCCCTGTTCTACAATCTGGCCTGGATAAACATTGATACTGTTTAGATGGGCATATAGCGTTTCATAGCCATTGCCGTGGTTGATAACGATCAGGTTGCCATAGTCGAAATAAGGCCCGGAAGCCCAACTGGCCCAGGTCACGGTGCCCCGGTCTGAGGCCACTACAGGCGAACCGATAGGCAAGGCCACGTCCAACCCCGGATGGCCAAACCAGTAGAAGTTGGTGACGCAGCGACCGGTAACCGGCCAGACGTAAGTGCCCGTGCCGCGCACGGCCCACTGCTGACCACCCGATCCGGCCACTGTCTTGGGGGCGGTCCAGTAGAATTGCCCAATTTTAGCCCCAGGCACCAAGATTTCTGTGCCAGGCTGGAGCCGGTAGGGGAATTCCAGATTGTTGGACTCGTAGGCAATGATGTCGGCCGCCGGTATCTGGTACAGTTCGGCTAAAGATTCGACCGTTTCGCCACGCTCGACGGTGTGCAGTACGCCGTCGATGGGCAAAATGACCAGCTCGGTGCCGGCCCGCAGTTGGTTTGATTCCTGACTGAGCCAGGGGTTGCCGCCCAGCAGCGTCTCGGCTGAAATGTCGAATCTGCGGGCGATGACGTTGGGGGTATCGCCCCGCTCAACGGTGTAGGTCTGGAAGTTGTGGCTAGGGGGGTGCAC